>JAMOOR010000170.1 GCA_027065235.1 Thermotogaceae bacterium
ATGATCAAGGATTATGTCAAACACATCGTCGTAGTTCTCTATGCCATCATAGTAATCAAAAGTTTTTTTAATTAAATTGAGGGAGATGGAAAATCCGCCTCCCTCATCGCCGAAAAGAAACCCCCAGCCGCCTTTTCTTCTGCCGGATTTTGACAGCACTATACTGCCAGTTCCGGCAATAGCAACAATTCCATTTTCTTCGGTTATGCAGAATTTTACAACAGCCTCCGCATCCGATATAGCGTATAAAACAATCCTACCGAAAATATCTTCAGCAGCTTTTTTGAACCTCTCTATTTGGAATTTTCTCCCACCACCAGATAGACTCGCACCGATACCGTCAATTTTTCCTGTCCAGTCCTTGATGCTTTGAAGTATGCTGATCAACTTTTCGTCAGAGACCGATGTTAGGTTTAAACCTTCCCTTAAGAGTTTTTTGTAAGTCTTTTCATCATCGATTAATGTAACCTTTGTTGTCGTTCCACCGCCATCTATTCCTAAAACTTTCATCTCTTAACTCCTTGACACTCTGAATTTGAATTTGTCTCCCCTGTACATCGAAACAACATACTCAACACACTGGCCATCAGATGTGTAAGTGTATCTTTTTCTTAGAAGAGCGCATTTCCCTTTTTTAAGGTTCAAGAGCTTTGCCTGCTGTGATGAAAGTTCGGCCACTTCTATTATCTCATCGGCTCTTACAAGAGAGATCCCTATCTCTTTTCTTAAAATCCTGTATAAAGATTCTTTTGACATATCTTTTTCCAGTATATTGAGTATTCTTACATCCACTGCTGGATTCAGGTAAGCTTCCTCTACTGCCACCGGAGTGTCATCGATGTACCTAATCCTTTTAAGCATAACAACAAGTGATCCATCAGGAAGGTTAAAAACACTTTTAGCTTCTGGTGGAACTCTGACAAGTTTGTTGGCAAGAACTTTGGATTTGACTTTGTTTTCTCCTACTTCTTCAGTGAAACCCGTTAGCTTTGTAAGATGCTCTTCTCCTTGTACTTTTCTTATAAAAGTGCCTTTACCTTTTTTCCTTTCTATTAGACCTTCTATGACGAGCCTTTCAAGAGCCTTTCTCACAGTCATTCTGCTAACGCTGAATTCATCGCAGAGTTCCTTTTCCGTGGGAAGTTTGCCATCCCTGTAATATCCTTGCATTATCCTTTCTTTTAGCTGTTTGTAGAGTCTGTAATACATCGGAATTGGATATGATTCCTTCATTTATCATCACCTTCCGTTTGCAGTATTTTTAAAGCTTCACGAATTTTTTCCGTTTTTTTGAGTGTTCCTTCGCATTCTTCTTTACTCTTACCTGACAAAATCATAAGTATGGCAAGTTTTGGTTTAAGGTCGGCTTTTTCTAAGAATTCTTCCGCTTCTTCTCTCGAAACCCCTGTTACCTCCGATATCATCCTTGTTGCCCTTTTCTTAAGTTTTAGATTTAAAACTTGGAGATCAACCATGTAGTTTTTGTAAACCTTTCCCACCTTTATCATGGTAGCTGTGCTAATCATGTTGAGCACCATCTTTTGAGAAGTTCCTGCTTTCATTCTCGTGCTTCCTGTTATAACTTCTGGACCTGTTACGATTTTTACAGTGATGTCCGCATACTTTTCAAGGGCCGGTTTTGAAACATTAGCTATAAGAACCGCAGTTGCTCCAACCTCTTTAGCTTTAACAAGCCCTCCTTTTACATAGGGGGTTCTCCCGCTGGCCGTTATTCCAATTACAACATCTTTACTTGACACCTTGGCTATCTCCACTAAGTCATTTGCACCTTCTTCTTCTAAATCTTCCACATTTTCAAGAGATCTTGAAAGTGCTTCCTTTCCTCCAGCAATGAGGGGAAAGAACAATCCCTCCGGTGCGCTGAATGTAGGAACTGTCTCTACTGCATCCACAAAAGCAACACGTCCACTTGTCCCTGCCCCCATGTAGATAACCTTTCCTCCATTTTCAACAGCTTCCACAGTTTTTTCTACCACCTTTGCTATACCAGGAATGGCTTTCTCGATAGCTAATGGGACTTTTTTATCTTCTTCGTTTATCTTTCTCAATATTTCTTCTATAGGTAATTCGTCTATGTTTGCTGTATTTGGATTGGGTGATTCTGTCTCAAGAATATCAAGAATATCTTCCAATGCATCCACCCCGCAATCTAGTTGTATATTCATCATATGTTTTCTTTCACTCATATAATACCATAATGTAATATCAAGAATGCAAATTTTTGTTCTTTTTTAAAGAATAGCATAAAAAACTCTTATGGTGCAAATTTTTTGCTCTGTTTACTTGTATATATAAGTTGATTTGGAATATAAATTTTTTGGAATTTGAAAGGATATTATGCTATACTTTATGACAGTAAGGTGTTGAGAAAGTAATAGGCAATGAGATTATCGCAGAAATTTTTGGAATTTTGATACTAATGGTATTACAATATAACTCGAAATGAAGGGCTACAGATTTAACACAGGGGTGATTTTTCTTGGGAAAGATCCTTAAAAGTTATATTTTTAGAAGATTTCTCAGAATGCTCTTTGTTATTTATGTTGTTGTCACCTTTACATTCTTCCTTATAAGGCTTATGCCTTCTAATCCTGTTGAGGTTTACATTGAGGATCTTATGACTAACTATGCTATGTCCTATGATCAGGCTAAAAATCTGGCGGCCTCACTCTTTTCCTACGATATTGATAGGCCTTTATGGCTCCAGTATCTTGATTACATGAAAAATCTCCTTCACGGTGATCTTGGGAAGTCTATAGTTTCGTCCAATATGAGCGTTTCAAAGATGATGGCAACTTTTATTCCGTGGACCATTTTTAGCGTAGGATCAGCTCTTCTTATAAGCTTTTTCCTTGGCGTTATTCTGGGAAGAATTATGGCTTATAAAAGAGGGAGTGTTCTTGATCATACATTAACGACTTTAGCCTCTATTGTAACTGCTATACCAAGCTATTTGATAGCCCTTATTCTTCTTGTTTTCATAGGAATACACCTTAAAATAATTCCTCTTAAATATCTGAGAGGTGCATACTCTCCAGGGATAAAACCAGGTTTTAATTTGAAGTTCATTCTTGACGCTATAGCTCATGCTGTCATGCCTGTTACAACTTATGTTATAAGCACCGTTGGAAGCTGGATGCTCTCTATGAAAAGTAACACCTTGAATGTTCTTGGTGAGGATTACATCCTTGCAGCCAAAGCAAGGGGGCTTCGTGAAGGAACGATAACTCGTAAGTATGTTGGGAAAAACGCTATGCTGCCGCTTGTAACAAGTCTTGCAATATCCATGGGATTTGTCTTTGGGGGGTCAGTTATTATAGAGAACATCTTTTCCTACAGGGGAATGGGTTGGCTTTTAAGTAGCAGTATATCAACGAGGGACTATACGGTTATGCAGGGTGTGTTTCTTGTTATAACCATCTCCGTCGTTCTTGCCAACTTCATAGCAGAATTGCTGTACGCAAAACTCGATCCAAGAATAAGGAGATGAAACTGTGAAAAGTGGTATAAAACTCTTTTTCTATCATCTTCGAAAAAACAAGGTGGGATTTGCAGGATTTATAGTTCTTCTTGCTCTTATATTTATGAGTTACATTCTTCCATATTTTGTACCCCTTGATATGGAAACAAGGGTAAATGAAATATTCAAGCCTCCGTCATGGAAGCATCCCCTTGGAACGGATTTTCAGGGACGGGATATATTGAACCAAATAATACACGGTGGTAAGGATGTTATGAATGTTGCGTTTATGGCTGGGCTTATAAGCACCGCAATCGCAGTGTCTCTTGGTGCAGTAAGTGGTTTTGTCGGTGGAAAAGTCGATATGGTTCTTACAAGCATAGCCGACATTATTTTAACTATTCCCCATTTTCCACTTTTGGCAGTTTTAGCAGCATTTATAGATTTTAAAAGTTCAGTAGGGCTTGCAACACTTTTAGGACTTTTGAGTTGGCCTGGTGCTATGAGAAGCATAAGGGCGCAGGTTCTTTCTTTGAAGGAACGGGACTTTGTTGAAGCTGCAAGGGTTCTTGATCTTGGAACTGGACATATAGTTTTTAAAGAAATAATTCCCAACATGATGAACTATATTGTGATGAACATGATTTTTTCCATGAGATCTGCCGTTTATTCACAGGTCGGATTGATAATTTTGGGATTCGTTCCGTTTACTTCCACCAACTGGGGTGTGATGATTCACTACGCATGGTCAAGGGGAGCTATATTTTTCAAAGGAAGTTTGATGTATCTTTTAGCTCCCATAGCCATGATAGCGCTGTTCCAATGGTCGCTTGTTTCCTTTGCAAGAGCACTTGAGGGGGTATTCAATCCAAGGCTCAGGGGTGAGTAAGTTGCACAAGATATTGAAGATAGAGAATCTCAATGTTGTCTACAGAATAAGAAGGGGAGATGTAAAAGCGGTAAGAAATGTGAATCTTGACCTTATAAAGGGAGAAACACTGGCTGTTATGGGAGAATCAGGTTCCGGTAAAACGACCCTTGCTATGACTATTCTGAGGCTTCTTCCCGATGCAGCGAGGGTTTTGACAGGAAAAATCATCTATTCAAATGATGGAAAGGAAGTAGATCTTTTAAAACTCGATGATAATACTATGAGAAAGTTTAGATGGAAGGAAATTGCAATGGTCTTTCAAGCGGCTCAGAATGCTTTCAATCCGCTTATAACCATATGGGAGCATGTTAAAGATACCTATAGGGATCATGGGATAAAAGCTTCAAAGAACGAGATGCTTTCTAAAGTGGAAAAGCTGATGGAGCTTGTACAACTTGAATCGAAAAGAGTCTTGAATTCCTACCCTCATGAGCTTTCCGGTGGTATGAAACAAAGAACATTGATAGCACTTGCACTCCTTCTCGATCCCAAAGTTTTGATACTCGATGAACCGACAACAGCGCTTGATATACTTACACAGAGGAATATTTTGGAGCTTTTAAAGGATATAAAGAGAAATTTATCGCTTTCCATGATCCTAATTTCACATGACCTTGCAATCGCCGCAGAGCTTGCTGACAGGATAGTTACCTTCTACGCTGGTTCAATGGTTGAGCTTGGCAACGTTAATGATATATTCTACGATCCGAAACACCCATACACGCAAGGACTTATAAGGTCTGTTCCAACGGTTTCGAGGGAAAAGCAGCTTTATTCAATACCCGGTTCCCCTCCCGATCTGATAAACCTTCCATCTGGATGCAAGTTTGCGCCAAGGTGCAAATTTGCAACCGACAAATGTAGAGGAGAGGAGCCACAACTTGATTATGTTAAGGAAGGTCATTATGTTGCTTGCTATAGATGGAGGGATATAAATAATGGCCCCAATAATTGAGTTAAAACACATAGGTAAAAGTTTTATGGTGAAAAGAGGGATTTTTTCTGAGAAAAAGGAGATAAAAGTTTTAGATGATGTTAATCTTACAATAGAAGAGGGGGAGGTTCTCGCCCTCGTTGGTGAATCTGGATGTGGAAAAACAACAACGGCGAAGATAATAGCAGGTATTCATAAACCTACTAAAGGGGAATTCCTTTATAGGGGTAAAAACGTGTGGGAGATGAATAAAGAAGAATTTGAAAGATATAGAAGGGCAGTTCAGCTTATCCATCAAGATCCTTACGCTTCTTTGAATCCAACGATGAGGGTTTTTGATACCATAAAAGCACCTCTGTTAAGGCATAAAATTGTTGAGAAGAGAAAAGTATATGATAAGGTGCTGGAACTTCTTGAGATGGTCGATTTGAACCCACCTGAAGAGTACGCCTTTAAATACCCACACCAACTTTCTGGTGGGGAAAGACAGAGGGTAACGATAGCGAGGGCTTTAACTGTAGGACCTGAATTTATTGTAGCTGATGAGCCAGTATCCATGCTTGATGTTTCCATCAGGCTCAGTATTATCGAGCTTTTAAAGGACCTGAGAGAAAAAATGGGAGTTGGTTTTCTCTTTGTTACTCATGATCTTGCGATGGCAAAATACTTTGCCCTTGAGGGGAAAACAGCTGTAATGTACCTTGGGAAGGTTGTTGAATATGGAAACACGAGGGATGTTATAGATAATCCTCTTCACCCGTACACACAGGTTCTTCTTAAAGCCATTCCAGAAGCTGATCCAGAAGTTACAAGGAAGAAAGAGATGCCAAAGCTCCGTTCTTTAGATGTGCCAAGCTTTTTGAATTTACCTAAAGGTTGTAGGTTCCATACAAGGTGTCCACTATATATGGAAGGATTCTGCAACAAGAAAGAACCAAAGTTGAGGCAAGTCAGCAGCACAAGAAAAGTCTCTTGTTGGCTTTATCATGATGAAGAAGGAAATGTGAAAGAGGAGGCTTTTAAGGGGGTATTATGAAGCTTCTTATATTGAAGATTGCCGTAGCTATGGATTTACTAGGACTTTTTGCAATTTTTTTTGTGGATAGAGGTTCAGCTGAGTATTATATAGATGTAATAGGTATGATTATAAATTCTTTGGTGATAATTTTGGTGCTTTTCTCTTTAAAGCGCAAATCTGTAGGGAGGTGAGGTTTTATGAGGAAAGTTCTTTTGGTGGCATTGGCAGTTCTGATGATTGCGTCTGTGGGATTTGCCGTGAGAGAATTTCACGGTGCGTGGCCCTACGTTGTTCCAGGAGTTGCCCACTACAACATGTTTGTAACCAACGCTATTAACTTTGGAACGCCTTATAACGAGCTCATGTGGCTTAGACCAGCCCTTTATCTTTGGGCGGAGGGAAGGTACATACCAAACCTTGCAGAGTCCTGGAAGTTCGAACCAGAAAACAATCCAGAATACTTCATCATGACCCTCAAAAAGGGCGTTAAGTGGAGCGATGGAACGGAAGTTACCTCAAAGGATGTATGGTCGACCTACATGGTTGCTTATATGATGGGATGGGTTGTCTGGAACTACATCGATGATGTTGAAATCGTTGACAGGTATACAGTGAAATTCCATCTTACAAAGCCTTCTCTCGTTGCAGAAAGGCTCATTCTTAGAAACCCAATATACGCTGATGAGATATTTGGAGAGTGGGCAGAAAAGGTAGCCAAGATGCTTAAAGAGGGAAAAACTAGAACGGATATGAAAGACCTTATTGTTAAATTCAAGGATTTCAAACCGAAGAAAGCGCTCTATGATGGTCCGTTTATGCTTGATACAAACAGGTTCACCGAAGCGGAAGCTTATCTTATCAGAAACCCGTACTACTACGATAAAGACAAGATTAAATTCGATGTTATAAAACTATACAGAGGAGAGCTTTCGCAAGTTGTTTCTCTTGTTTTGGCAGGAGAGATTGACTACGCTACTCATGCATTTACACCAGCCATTGAAAAACAATTCGAGCTCATGGGTGTGAAGATAATCAGACCACCTCTTGGCTCTGGTCCAGCTCTTACATTCAACATGAAGATTTACCCATTCAACCTTAAGAAATTCAGACAGGCCCTTGCTTATGCGATAAACAGAGATGAAAACGGATACGTTTCTATGGCAAAATCTGGAGTTGGAGTTAAATACATGGCTGGAATGAGTGACAACATGGTAAAAGTATGGATGAAGCCCGATGAGATAGCTCAGCTTAACAAATACGAGTACAATCCAAAGAAAGCGGAACAGATGCTCAAAGAACTTGGATTCACAAAGGGGGGCGACGGAATTTGGAGAGACGACAAAGGAAACAAACTTGAATTCGAGCTTCTTGTTCCAGCAGAATGGGTTGATTGGGTCTCCGCTGGAGAAAATGTTGCATCCCAGCTTGAGAAATTCGGAATCAAGCTCACGGTTAGAGGTGTAACTTGGACACAGCAGCCAAGGCAGATAAGAGAAGGTAAATTCCAGCTCGCCATTCAGCTCTGGGGAACTGGAAACCCGATTCCATACTACGCATTCTGGAATGATTTCATCAGGTTGAACCACGAAAAGTACAGAGGCGGTATTGGATCAAATGAAGGAATCGCACTCGATCTTGAAAATTACGAAACAGAGTGCTGTGGAAAGGTTAACGTATATGACCTTATAATGAACTCCGTCGTTGGAGTTGACAAGGAAAAGATCAGACAATCCTATGTTAAACTTGCCAAGATATTCAACGAAACCCTTCCAATCATTCCACTTTGGGAAAGGTACGGAAACAACCCGGCACTTGAGGGAGTAAGAATTAAGAAATGGCCTGATGTCAACGATCCAATATATAAGAACAATCCATACACCGACAGTTTTGTGACTATAATGATTCTTACAGGACAGCTTGAGGGAATGTAATCAGAAAAATAGTGAAAAATCTTTGGGGGGCGTTATGCCCCCTTTTAATCTGGGGTGATGCAATTGGTATTAAATGGTATAGATACTTTTGATTGGGGAAAGCTTAAAGGAAAAAGAGTCGGTATAATAACGAACTTTTCTGCTATAAATAAGAATTTTGAGCATATATTAGATGTTGCGGCAGAGGAAAACATAAATGTCGTTAAGGTATTCACACCCGAGCACGGGCTATTTGGCGTGGCAGATGGAAAACATATTGAAGATATGATCCATCCGAAATACCACTATCCCGTTATAAGTCTTTTTGGAAAAAGGAAAAAACCGGATAAGGAGCTACTTGAAGATTTAGATGTTCTCATATTCGATATACAAGATGTTGGACTCAGGTATTTCACATACATCTACACGTTGGCCTATACCATGGAAACAGCTGCAGAAGTCAGGGTTAAATTCATAGTCTTTGACAGAATAAATCCTTTGGGAAGGAAAGTAGTTGGGCAGAGAATACCAGATGATATGAACACCTTTGTTGGTGGATACAAACTTCCTTTAAGGTATGGGCTTACTATAGGAGAGCTTTCTCTTTACTATAAGAATCTTCTTGGACTTGATATAGATCTTGAGATTTCAAAACTTGAAGGCTGGAGCGGCGAAACATTTTCCAAAACGGGACTTTACTGGAATCTCCCATCACCGAACCTTCCGACGTATTCATCTCTTTTAGCTTACACCGGCATGGTCTTTCTTGAAGGGACCGATCTTTCCCAAGGTAGAGGGACAACGAAGCCTTTTGAAATTATCGGGGCGCCGTGGATAGATCAGGACAAACTTTATGAATATCTTAAAGAAAAACACCCTGAGGTTTACTTTAGAAAGCGGGATTTCATTCCTATGTACAGAGAATACGCTGGGCAGGTATGCCATGGAATCGAATTTTTCCCAAAGGAAGAAGACGATTTCTATTCAGTCGCGATTGATATGCTCAAATATCTTAAAGAATATGACGAGTTTAAGACCACGGAACATCTTGATAGGTTAGCAGGGGTTAAAGATTTTATAAATAACCTTGACGATTATGATTTAACACCTTCAAAAGATTTTATGGAGGAGGCAAGAGAGGTGCTTCTTTATGGGGTTTCAAAATGAATCCATACCATGCAAAAAGGCACAGAAAAATCAGCCAAAAGTTAAGCAAAAGTTTACAATGAATAGTATCATATTCTACGATAATCTTTATCCAATTTCTATGGGGAGCGTAACAGGCTAAACTCAAAAATGCTTCTCACCATAAAAAACCAGAAAAAATCAAGCTTTTTAAAAACTCTCATTTTATATAATCACCTGTTCAAATTTATTCAAATCCGAAAAATTAATCATGATAAAATTAACAAAGAAATTGTTATGCGATACAAATGATTCTTTAGAATTACAGCTAAGGTTATGATGGAGACATAGCATCCAACAAACGAGTGACGGCGGATATATAGCAGCTAATGTTATAATATTCAATGTAGTGTTGCATAAAAACAGCTGTTCAATCCTTTGAAAGGAGAAGTAAAATGAAAAAACTTGATGAAGCTTTCAAGAAGATATTTCAAGATAGGGAAATATTCTTTGAATTCCTTCAGATGTTTCTCCCTGACATCGTTAGCAAATATTCCATAACTCTTGATTCGCTCATATTAGAAAACATCGAGAAAATTTCTTCATCATTGAGATCAAAAAGAGCTGATGTCATTTATAGAATAAAAACAAAAGACCTTGAAGCATTTATATTCGTGCTACTTGAACACCAATCACGCAAAGACTACCTAATGCCATTCAGAATGCTTGAATATACCGTGGCTATATGGAGACACTTCATAGATGAGGTTGGAGAGAAAGCAAAAAGGAAGCAATTCAAACTTCCACCTGTAATACCGATAGTTCTGTATGATGGCTATGGCAGATGGACAGTTCAGAGGGACATATCAGAAAAGGTAAGAAAAGTGCCTGGATATGAGAGATATGTTCCAAGATATGAATACATGGTGATAAATGTCAACGAACTTGAAAAAGATTGGTTAATGGACTTTGAAAGCGTCTTATCAAAGATACTTGTAATAGATGGGGTAAGGAAAGAGCAGATAAGGGATATGATAAAAGAGCTATCAGAAAATGTTAAAAAGCTTCCAGAGGATAAGAGGAAAAAACTCATTGAACTTTTGCATGTGATGATGATAGGAGCTGAGGCAGCGGAAGAAGGAGAAAAGGAGCTTGAGGAGATGGAGGAGGTGGAAGGGATGTTCTCAAGGCTTGTAAAGGAATTGAAGAAAGAAGGAAGGATAGAAGGAAGATTGGAAGGAAAAATGGAAGCTATAGTAGAAGCAATAATAGATGCACTTGAAGAGAGGTTTGGGTATGTACCTGAGGATGTAAAAGATAAACTTTCTGAGGTGAAAGATATCAAGAAATTAAAAATCCTGTTTAGAAAAAGCATAGTGGTAAAGAGCATAGATGAATTTAGAGATGTTCTTGAGAGTGTATAAAGCAATTTTACAGTACAGTGCTATATTGTAACAAAAGTCAAACAGATCAGTACGATGAATAGCTACCATCTTCCACAGATTTTGTGTAATTTTCGTCCAAGCTTTATGAGTATA
>JAMOOR010000171.1 GCA_027065235.1 Thermotogaceae bacterium
TCCAATTACTGATGAGG
The DNA here is from genome assembly GCA_027065235.1 of Thermotogaceae bacterium. Classification (GTDB taxonomy): domain Bacteria; phylum Thermotogota; class Thermotogae; order Thermotogales; family Thermotogaceae; genus JAGHBG01. Next base: position 18 of record JAMOOR010000171.1, read on the forward strand.
AGACTGACAAAGCCGTTGAGTTTTACCTATCAAGTAAAAATTCATGATCGGGGGTAATACCGTGAGGGTAGTTATCGATGGAAAAGAATACGAATTTGATAGGGAAATGACCATTTTGGAAGCTGCAAGGCAAGTAGGGGTTCACATCCCCACCCTTTGCTACCACCCCGCCGTTGAAAGCATCGGAGCTTGTAGAATGTGTGTTGTAGAGATTGAAGGTTCTCCAAAACTCTTCACGGCATGTACGACAAAGATAAAGGATGGAATGGTAGTAAAGACCAACACAGAGAGGGTAAGAAGGGCAAGAAAGATAAACACAGAGCTACTTCTATCAGTTCACCCCAACGATTGTATGACCTGTGATGCCAACGGTCATTGTGCCCTTCAAGACCTTGCTTATCAGTTCCAAATAAAGGAATCAAGATGGGGAACAAGGCTTAGGAATCTTCCGATAGATGACTCTCATCCTCTTATAATGAGGGATCTTAACAAGTGTATTCAGTGCCAGCTATGCGTTAGGGTATGTGATGAAGTTCAGCAGATGTCGATATACTCAATGGTCAACAGAGGAGCAGATAGTCTGCCACAACCCGGTCTTACCGACAAGCTTGGAGAGAGCGATTGTGTATCCTGTGGAGCCTGCGCTACTGTATGTCCAGTTGGAGCTATTGTAGAAAAACCGGCTATTGGAAAGGCAAGATGGTGGGAAGTGAAGAAGGTAAAAACCACCTGTCCATACTGTGGCGTTGGCTGTCAGCTTGATGTTTACTACGATCCTAAGAAGAACGAAATAGTCAGAATATACGCTTCTGAAGAAGATGTTGAGATAAATGACGGAGTTCTCACATGTGTCAAAGGAAAGTTCGGTTATGAATATACAATGAGCAAAGATAGGCTCACCAAGCCTCTTATAAAGAAAAATGGAAAATTTGTGGAAGCTACATGGGATGAAGCTCTTGATTACGCTGCAGAGAGAATCCTTGAGATAAAGAAAAAATATGGTCCTGACGCAATTGGTGTTCTTTCTTCTGCAAAATGCACTAACGAAGAGAATTACCTTATGCAAAAACTTGCAAGAGCCGTAATAGGAACCAACAACGTTGACCACTGTGCGAGACTTTGCCACGCCTCAACCGTCACGGGGCTTGCTATTACTTTGGGTTCTGCAGCGATGACCAACAATTTAATGGATATAATGAAGGCGGAAGTTATCTTCATAATAGGTGCGAATCCGACGGAGAACCACCCAGTTTACGGTACGAGAATAAAGAGAGCTGTGAGAAAATACGGTGCAAAGCTCATAGTTGCTGACCCAAGAAAGATAGAACTTGCAAAGATGGCTCATATACACCTGCAGCACAGACCCGGAACAGACACAGCTCTCCTTCTTGGAATGATGAAGGTTATCATTGATGAAAAACTCTATGACGAAGAGTTTATAAAGGAGAGAACCGTTGGCTTTGAAAAGGTTGTAGAAAAGGTGAATGAAGTGGACCTTGATGAGGTAGAAAAGATAACAGGCGTATCAAAAGAAAAGATTGTAGAAGCTGCAAGAATGTACGCAAAAGCTGAAAGAGCTGCGATACTCTATGCGATGGGAATAACACAACATGTTTCTGGAACTGAAAATGTCGCATCCCTTGCAAACCTTGCTATGATGACTGGGAACGTAGGAAAAGAAGGAGCCGGAGTGAATCCACTTAGAGGGCAGAACAATGTGCAAGGAGCTTGTGACCTTGGAGCTCTTCCAAATGTATATCCGGGATATCAAAAAGTTGAAGATCCCGAAGTGAGAAAGAAATTTGAAAGCTTTTGGGGCGTTGAGCTCCCACCAAAGGCTGGAATGGCACTAACCGATATGTTCCTCAGTCCAGACAAAATAAAAGCAATGATAATCATGGCAGAAAACCCTGTTGTATCTGATCCTGATTCAAAGAGAGTAGAGGAATTCTTAAAGAATTTGGAATTCTACCTGTCGATAGAGATATTTATGAACGAGTCGAATCAGTACGCTGATGTTATTCTACCTGCAGCATCCGCCTTTGAGAAGGACGGAACTTTCACCAACACAGAAAGAAGGATAATAAGAGTTAGAAAGGTTCTTGAAGCGCCAGGGCAGGCAAAACCAGACTGGTGGATAATAAAAGAGCTTGCAAAACGCCTTGGCTACAACATGGAATACTCCCATCCATCGGAGATAATGGAAGAGATAAGACAGATAACGCCAATCTATGCAGGTGTCACCTATGAGAGGATAGAAAAGAAAGGTCTCCAGTGGCCTGTTAGGGACCTTGAACATCCCGGAACTCCAATTCTTCATGTTGGAAGATTCAACTTCCCGGATGGAAAAGGTCGCTTCGTGCCGGTTGAATTCAAGCCACCAAAGGAGCTTCCGGATGAGGAGTATCCGTTCTACCTTACAACTGGAAGAATGCTTTACCACTTCCATACAGGTACTATGACAAGAAGAGTTAAAGGAATAAACAAGATAGTTGGAAAAGCCTACATGGAGATAAGCCCACAAGATGCAGAAAAGCTTGGTATAAAAGACGAAGATGTTGTTAGAGTAACATCAAGAAGAGGCTCCATACTTATCCACGCCAAGATAACAGACAGAATGCAACCTGGGGTTGTGTTCATACCATTCCACTTTGCGGAGGCGAGGGCTAATATACTTACTGGGGAGTTCCTCGATCCAAAGGCAAGAATACCAGAGTTCAAAGTTGCGGCAGTGAAGATAGAAAAAGTGGAAGGTGTAAAAGAAGTAGAGCCACCAGAGTATGTAAAAAAGCATTCATGAACCAATCAATAAAAAACAAAGCGGGCATATCGCCCGCTTTTTTCCAACCATCATCAATTCCTAGCATCCAAAATAAATATATCCAACTGGGTAAACTGAATTTTTTATATTTATCGAAAAGTTTTTTGTAAAGTATGCTTGACGTTTTGTCAAATATACTTTACACTAATTCCTGGTGATGAAAATGATGATAAAACTGAGAGAAATAAGAGCACAACTAGGCATAACTCAAGAAGAGCTTGCAAAAAAGGTCGGGGTATCAAGGCAAACAATAAATTACATAGAAAGGGGAAAGTACAAACCCACAGTTATATTAGCCCTGAAGATAGCGAAAGTACTCAACAAAAACGTGGAAGAAATATTTGTTCTTGAGGAGAGTGATTGGGAATGATTCTGTCCATTTTGGAGCTTTCGTTTGTTGTTGTGGCAGCACTGCTAACGGCTTTGAACAGGATGTTTGCTCTTCTATACATGGCAGCAATAGTTATCGATGTCATTAAAGATTTTCACCATGATGAGATGGTCAGATTTTATAGAAATAGAGCAAATACTTACACGCTTGCTATACTGGGAATATTTTTCTCATTTCTGATTGCTTTTTCAAAAAAGGTTGATCTGGAAGCAATGAACGCTTTTATCGTTTTTGGATTCATTCTCAAAAATCTCCTTTCCGCTGATCGAATTCTTGAAAGAAACAAACTCATAAAATGGGTTGGAGGGATTTTTGGAATTCTTGTTCTTCTGTTCACCTTTCTCTCCCATGGTTTTACCGCTGAAGGCTTTATAGAATCTGCAATAGGAATTTATGTACTTTTTGCAACGTTTGTGGCGATAAGATGGAGGATTGCGGGTTTTACCATGTTCTCAGCCATTGCTGGATTCTTTTTGTATTTTTTCATAAAATCCTTGGCAAAAGGTGTTTTTACAACTGGAAAGATGGGGACATTACTCTTCGTTATCTTTCCACTCGTATATTTAAGCGTCCAATCGTTAAGAAGGGAGGAGAAACTATGACGAGAAAAGTTCTTATTTTCCTGCTTACCATGTCAGTGGCGCTCGCTACTCCTTACTTTTTTGCAGGGGTAGACATTACAGGACATATATTTCCATACATAGGTCTTGGAATGGACACTGGAAATGGTTTTTTGAATTTCTTGCTAGGAGTAACGAATTCAGAAGGAGTATGGGCTTTTGAGACAAAAACGGAGTATGTATTTTACTTTCACAGCGTTGGAATAGGAGGAACTTTTGATGTGATAACAGCATTGGATGGAACACAAGAAGGAGACCTCACCATAGGCCCTGATAATTTTCTACTTTTAATTGGGCCAAGACTTTCATACTCTTTATCTCTGGGATTAGTTGATCTTGAAGCTGCTGCGGAAACTTTCTTCACACTGCCGATAGGCTCAACGGAAACCGTAAAAGGCCCCATACCTTTCTTCTCCCTTAGAATATCTCAAAACAAGGGATTTTAAGCCCGCACTTGCGGGCTTTTTATTTTTTCTTTTCTCTCGATGAAGGACATACATCTTTAAGGGGACATTCCTTGCAGCGTGGTCCCACAGGTCTACACACCTTCTGGCCAAACTCCACCATACTACCGTTTATAGGACCCCAAAGTTCTTTGGGCAGGACTTTCATAAGCTCAAATTCTGTTTCCTCAGGCGTCTTTGTCTTAACCCAACCAAGTCTGTTGGATATTCTATGAACATGCGTATCTACGGCCAAGGCTTCTTTACCAAAGGATACGTAAAGAACAATATTAGCTGTCTTCCTTCCGACACCCGGAAGCGATACCAGATCCTCTAAAGCGTCAGGAACTTTTCCTGAGAATCTCTCCAATATCGCCTTAGAGGCTTCTATTATTCTTTTCGCCTTCTGGCGGTACATTCCGGCAGGTTTTATTAATTCATAAAGCTCCTCTGGAGCCGCTGATGCGAGCTTTTCTGGTTTGTCGTATCCGGCTTTAAAAAGTCTTTCTGCAGCTTCATCGGTGTTCTCATCCCTGGAACGCTGACTCAATATGGTTCTTATTAAAACCTTGAAAGGATCTTTCTCCGTTATGGGCCTTGGAAACTTTTCTATTATAAGCTTTGCTTGCTCTTCAATAGTCATAGAACCAACCCCTTGTTGGGATCAACAACATATAGCTCTACATCCTCAATCTCTTTCTTGTATTTTGAAATTATTTTGTCTATCTTTCTTAAGTATCTCGTGGAAATGTGATATAGAATAACCTTTTTAACTCCAGATTCTTTTATCACTTCAACCACTTCATCTATAGAAGCGTGATTTTTTATTCTTCTGTCTTTAGCATCAAGAAATGTGCATTCATGAATTAAAACTTCTGTACCTTTAACTTCCTCAGGATCAAGGGCGAGAGAATCTCCAGAAATCGTAACAAGTTTTTTATGATACTCATAGGTTACAGCATCCTGACCAAGCTTTTTAACGAGTTTTGCTATCTCTGAAGGAGGCATTCCCTGATATTCCGGGCGCAGTTTTCTTCTAACTTCGAATATATGGTAACCAAAGCTCTTCTCCCCAGGAGTGTGAACAGTTTTAAAGGGCAGAACATATCTGTTAAATGTACCAGCCTTTCTTAAAAAGACTTTTTCTTTATCCTCTAGCGGACGAGTCGTAAAGGAAAATCTAAGTTCGGGATTCGCCCTCTTTATGAACTTTAAAAATTCTTCAATGGCTCTATTTCCCTTTGGATAGTAAACTTCCAAAGGCTTCTCCCTATCACCCATGGCGTTGTTTCTCGTGTTTATTATGTTCCAAAGACCCGATATGTGATCAACATGTCCGTGGGTTAAAAATATCTTCTTAAAGGCGTACACCTTACTCATCATTGTTGTAGATACGCCTTCTCCAGCATCAAAAAGAAGTCTTTCTGGTGCATAGTATATCCATGTGGAAAACAAAGCTTTGGAGAATATCCAGAATATCATCATCGTTTCCTCCCAGAAAATTATGTCATGCAATTTTACCACAAAATGTTTCGTTCTTTTCTTGATTCAAAAATCCCCTTTGAACAATATAGAATTCGCTTTCTAATTTGCAACTATTTAATTTTTGAACTTTTCCCAATGAGGTGTGTCTAAATAAATGAAAGCCGAAAGCCTCTTAAAAAATAGATGACCCCCCATTTTTCCCCCGCAAACGCGGGGGATCTTTTTAAAAGTCAATTCCCCTAAACATTTCTTCCAAAGTTTCGCCTCTTCTGATAAGCTTGACTGTTCCATCTTCTTTAACCAACACTTCTGGAGGTTTGGGTATAGAGTTGTAATTACTAGCCATGGAGTACCCATAAGCACCAATATCTTTAACGATAGCCAAAGAACCTTCTTTTGGAAGTTTACCCCTGATATCTCTCCTTATAAAATCTCCTGTCTCGCATAAATACCCTACAACATCGTAAGGTCCTTCTTCATCTGTATACTCAGAAAATTCAACGCTATGCTTTGCACTGTAAAGTGCCGGCCTTATAACGTGAGACATCCCTGTATCTAGAACGACGAAATGCTTTTCTATACCTTTCTTAACGTAATGGACTCTTGACAAAAGAATCCCAGCAGGTGCATAGATGTACCTTCCAAGTTCAATATAGATCTTTTCAAAATCCTTCAAAGTACTTTGAACTATTTTTCTGTACTCTCCAAGATCGAGCTCCTGTCCATCTCCATAATCAATTCCCCATCCACCACCGATATTGACTTGACTGAAGCCAAACTTTCTGGAGATTTCCGCAACAACTTCGTAAGCATTTTCAAAATCAACGGCTTTCGTTATCTGAGAACCTATATGTATATGGAGCCCTTTAAATTTCTTTCCTTCTCTATCTAGAAACTCCATCGCCTTCTTATAGTGAACGCCAAATTTATGTTCACTCTTTCCAGTGGAAATGTATTTGTGGGTATGGGCTTCAACATCAGGATTTATTCGCAAAAAGAGGTCAACACCATCTGCGTCTTTCCACAGCTTTTCGTATTCTTCTATTGAATCTACATTAACTATCTTTACACCGTTTTTCATAAAGAACTCCTTTTGCTGATGAGTTTTTCCATTCCCATTCCACACTATCTTTGATGGCTCTATCCCTGCTTTAAGGGCTGCATAGAGCTCTCCTGGTGTCACAACATCCCCACCAAAACCTTCTTCCTTGAGTATGGATAAAAGGACAGGGTTGTTATTTGCCTTAAGTGCTGCTGTTGGCACAAGACGCATTCCTTCAAAAGCCTTCCATACACTTCTAGCACGTTCTTTTAAGATTTCCTCGAAATATAAGAACACCGGTGTTCCAAATTCATCTGCAATTTTTTCAAGAAGTTGAAAACCCACTTCTATCCCTCCTGAAGCTGAGAAAATTCTTTGATATATTTTTTCATACAATTCAAAATTGAGAAAGTACGAAAGAAGGGTAATTTCTGGTTATAGGTATCAAATTTTAAGAGCACTTTTTACTAAAAGAAATATCCATGTACTTGGGAGACAATATGAAAAACTCTGCAAATATTTCGGAAGAAATTCTATAGGGAAGTACATTCCAGAGAGTGGCGGGAGGATAGTGTAGACAAGTGTTGCAATTGCAACGGAACCGGTTCTTGATCTTACGATAATTGGTATAGCAAATCCTATCAGAGCTGAAATGAAGCCCGAAAAGAGTATCATAAGCAATCCTGAAAGGGTTAAAGTATATTTTATATTCAATACTCTAGCCAACGTGAGCAACACGAATGATGATGCTAAAGTTATAAATGTCGAATTAACGATCATAGATAGGTAAAACTGGATTTTTATTGGTGTGATATTTATAAATTTTGTGATTTTTTTATCCATGTATCTTGCTAGGGTCCTTGTTATCGTAACCATACCAGATGATAAGACTGACAACGCCAGCATACCAGCGAGTGTATGGGATTTCTCATCAAGAGAGGAAATCTTAATGTATTTCACATTGTAAAACGGCCTTACTTCTTTCAGTTTTGAGGTTATCTTCCACACAGTGGCTTTTATTATGCTTATCTTCGTTGGATCTTTCGTTTTTATTTCAACTTTTAAAATGTTATCTCTTAGTGTTAAAACGGCATCTGGGTTTTCCGAAGTTTTAACAAAATCTGGAAGATCAAAATTTGCACTGAAGGTTACTGTAGGAATAGCGGTGATGTTGTAGTTTACAAGCACAAGCAGCATTATAGGAACAATCAATGTCAAAATGATGCTCATGTAATCACGTATGGTTTCTAAAAATAAATAATAAACCGTGTTACTCAGCTTTTGCATACCACGCACTCCCTGCAATATATATGGCAAAAGAAATTACTACCCATAAAGCGATTTGAGAAAACTCCATCTTTCCCCTAAGAATCTTTACAATAGTTGTTGCAGGATTGTATTTGAAAGATACCCCGAAAAACGCTCCTGACAAAAATAACATGGGAAAATAAAGAAGATTTGCAACCAGTTCCGAGTGCTTTCCAGATACCTTTCCTATTCCTATGCCAAAAGGTATAAAGATTATTGCTCCAAACAAAGCAGAAAAAGTTAAGTTTTTGTAGTTTACATTCACTCCCATTATTGTAGAAACAGTAACAAGCGCAAAAAGAGAAATTAACATAGCAAAAAAGTGTGATAGGAACATCATGAGGTCTATAGGAAGTTTTCTTTGAGGAAGGATTTTAAAAAGTTTATCAAGACCTATTTCTTTGAACCATGCTTCTGTATATATACCGCCAAAAAAACCTACTCCCAGTATAACCATGAGAACGCCTGCTGGAAAATAATATTCATAACTACTCAATCTTTTTCCTTTAGCTTCTATAATCTCGACTTTTATTTCTTTACCGCCAAAGCCAAATGCGGAGAAAAAACTTTCCAACATGTCTTTAGCGATAGAAGAGGTGGTTCTTGATGTGTAATAAACCACGAATTCTCCACTCTTTAGCACTATCCCACAGTCTGCGGTGCCATTTTTAACATCTTGTATTATTTTATTCTCATCACGAATTTGAACAATATCAAAGTGATCTTTTAAAACGTTAAAAAAGATCTTTGGAATATCTGCTTCCAATTCAGGTTTAAAATCCTCACCCAATTTGTAAAATATCGTAGAGAAGGTGAAATAAAACAAGCTTGGAAAGACAATTATCCAAAATAGCATGCTTTTATTTCTAAGGTAATTATCTAGAAAAAATGTGATCATTTCAGTTTCCTCCCCGTATAGTGGAGAAAGACATCTTCAAGATTCGGCTTTCTTATGTCTATCTCTTCTGCACCTTTCTTTAGAAGCTCTGCAGTAACTTTATCAGGTTCTGTTGTTTCTATGCGGATCTCTTCATCATTGAGCTTTGCCGTGACGATCGTTTTTAAACCGCTTTTTTCGATAACTTCTTCTACTCTTCCCATTGTCACTATTTTTCCTTCATTCATTATACAAACAACGTCAGAAAGTTCCTGTGCTTCTTCCATGTAATGGGTGGTGAGAAATATCGTTTTTCCTTTTGCTTTAAGGTCTTGAATCACCCTCCATATATTCCTTCTTGACGCAGGGTCGAGAGAAGTTGTTGGCTCATCTAAGAATATAAGTTCTGGATCGTGAACGAGTATCGTTCCTATAAGAAGTTTTCTTCTTTGGCCACCTGAGAGATGTTTTGCTAGAGTTTTTCTTTGATTCCAAAGATCGAGGTATTTCAATATCTCTTCTATATTGCTATCACCTTCATAGGTTTTCTTAAAGAATTTGAGTATTTCATAAGGTGTGAGATTTTCAAAGATGGCTGTTTCTTGAAATACAACCGCCAATTTTTTCTTCGTTTCTTTTGAAAATCTTTCTGGATCCTCTCCAAGAACTTTAACCTCACCCGATGTTCTTTTTCTTACGCCGATGAGTATTTCTACCGTCGTAGTTTTTCCTGCACCATTGGGACCTAAAAGGGAAAATACCGTCCCTTTTTCTACATCAAAAGATATGCCCTTTACCGCTTCAACTTCCTTGTACTTTTTCCAAAGATTACTAACTTGAATGACCTTCATTCGTTTACCAGCTCCTCCATAATCACACTGGCAAATGCTAAGTCAACTGGATAGGTTACCTTTATGTTGTAGTGCTCCCCTTCGACTATTTTAACCTCAGATAAATTGTATCTAAGAATCAATGAGGTATCATCCGTTGGTAAGAAATTATCCTTTTTTAAAAGTTCGTGTGCTTTCTTTATAAGAGCTGCTTTAAAGCATTGTGGGGTTTGTAATGCCCAAAGCTTGCTTCTATCTGGAAAAGAAGCTATTTTATTATCACTTGAAATCGCTATCGTATCTTTAACCGGAACAGCTAAAGTAGCCGCGCCTATTTCTTCCGCAGCTCTTACACACCTCAACGTTTTATCAACTGGAAAAAAAGGTCTTGCGCCATCGTGGATCAAAACAACTTCGTCATCTTCATTAACTAATTCCAAAGCTTTTAATACACTTTCTGCTCTTGTCTTTCCACCCTCTATAATTTTGATGCTGTTAACACCTTCAAAAAGTTTTCGAGTCCTTTCAACATAATCTTTCGGTGTGGTTAATATGATAATTCTTGGGTTTAATTTAAACATCCTTTCAACAGCTATTTTCACCATCTCTTTTCCATTGATTTTTATAAACTGTTTTGGCGTATTTAAACCAAGCCTCTCGCCTTTTCCAGCGGCAAGTACTATAGCTGTCAAACTTCTCACTCCTTCCAAAAGCCTTGCAAGGAAACCTATACATATCACCTCTAAAGAAAAGGATAGAAAATTATGTGAATAAATTATACATCTTTTGATATATCATCCGTTCATCGCTGCTCTATATTGTCTATTCATCGCTATCTTGTACATGTACAGAATATCCATGATTTATGAGGCTCCTATCTCATTATTCCACTATACTGGTCGATATCTTCCCGTATAGCTAGGAACATTTTTGGTTCTGTCTTTACAATTTCTAATTTAGATAGTATCATTCGCTTCGGCATGGCTGACCCGCATGAAGTGTGAAAGAGC
>JAMOOR010000172.1 GCA_027065235.1 Thermotogaceae bacterium
CAGTGTGGTGCGGGTCATGATGAAATATTCGTCAGATTCATCTGACGCAAATCTGACGCAAATCTGACGCATTATCTTTCTTTTAAAACATAGTAGCTTGCTTTTCCTTTTCCTTTTCTTTCAATCAGATTTAGATTTATTAACTTCTTCAACCATCTATTTACAGTGTCCCTACTAACTCCGTATTTTCTTTGAAGGTCAAAGCTTGTAATTTTTGATTTTTCCATGATGAGTTTTACTATTTCTTTATCTTTTGCAGAGAGACTCAGACTATCCAAATACTCTTCTGTCAACTTTGATTTTCTCAACCGAATAACAATGTTTCCTGATTTTATTGCAAACTCCGGCTCAGGTAGTTCCCATTCTTTGCACCATTTAATGATTTTGTTCGTTCCTGTTCCAACTTCTTCTACATACCCAGCCCAAAAGAAAATTCTCGCAATCAATGGATTAAAAGGTTCTGACGTATGTTCTTTTTTTAATGTATCTATTGACCAACCTTCTGGTAATTTACCTGGATTCCAAAACTCTATTCCATCATTGAAAATTCTAACTTGTATCTTGGAAGGCTTACGATAGTCCCTGTGGACAATGGCATTGACAAGTGCTTCTCTTATTGCCTTTGGAGGATATTCCCACTTCTCTTGCCTTTCTAATTTCCCTTCTTCAATCCAGGCTCTTAGAGAAATATTATTGTATATAAATCTTTCAACTTCTTCCACCTGCGACAACAAATCAGAATTTATCTCTTTAAAATCGATCATCTCTCCTGTTACATCATTCCCTTTAAATCGTATGCATTTTACTGAAGCTTGAGGAAAATAAAATTGAGGGTTTTTTCCAAAAAGTAGTATACTTGCATTGGTCAATGAATCATTTTTCAGTAGTTTTAATTTTCTGAGGATGTCTGCGACTTCCTCCGATAGGCTAATATCAATGTTTCTAATCTCTTTTGCATTTTTAATAAAAGCTTTAAGTTTATTCTCACTGATTTCATCAATTGTAGCTTCCTCCAACAACAGCCCATCAAAATATAGATCTTTTTTGTGAAGTTCAATTATACGCTTTTTGTACTCATCTTTGCTCATTCTAACAGTGCTTTTCCCAACTCGTTTAAAAGGTTTTCCAAATGCAAAAACAACGTCGTACGGGAATTTTTCAATGTTCACCATTATGATTTCTTTATCGTCGACAGTCATAGTGACTATTTCAGGGTAAATCTTTGGTTCTGTGTTAGTCAAAATTCTGTTTGTTAACTCTTCTATTGTACCTTTTCCAATCTCAACTCCAATGACTTTTCCATTATCGTCAATGCCGACTAAAATCACTCCACCTTTTGTATTTGAAAATGCAGCGACGGTTTCGATTATTTCTTTCCACTCAGAAAGAGATTTTTTAAATTCGACAGTTTCCGATTCACCCTTTAATATTATCTCCTTAATGTTTTTGCTGCTCATTGGGAGTTTTTTCATTTCGATCACCTCGATATGATTATATCAGACAGATAGAACGAGAAGCGTTGTTCGTGGGTCAATCCTCTCCCTTAGCTGATTACTTCATTGTTTGGCTGTGAAGCTAAGAGATTCAGTAAGGTGATTGAGAACGCGGGCTGGGTGGTAGCTGCATAGGAAGCCCCCGCGAATGTGGACTGCACCCAAAAAATGAGACATAGAAAAAAAGCCCCCGGAAGTGGTAAAGTAAAACCATGGAAGGGGGCGTTTTCTTTGGCGAAAAAAGGTCAGAAGTTCAAGAAATATCCTGTTCAAATCAAAGAGAAAGCGGTAAAGCTTTATTATGAAAACATGCTACCTAAGAGTGGGAAATATAGAGAAGGGAGCATATTCCATACAGATAGAGGGTTCCGGTATATACATATATTAACCGCAAAAATGTTGAAGATGCATGGGATAGTACAAAGTATGTGCCGCATGGGAGTACCGGAGGACAACGGGCCAGCGGAAAGCTTCTTTAGCCATTTTAAAGAAGAAATAGTTAAGATAGAAGGGGATAAGACAAAAGAGGAGAATATGA
>JAMOOR010000173.1 GCA_027065235.1 Thermotogaceae bacterium
TTTCTAAAAGAAAGTGGTTTGTTCAAAAGTATGACATGTATTGGTATGACCTCAGGGGAAAGATGATATCCTCATATAGAGATGTTGTTGATGTATTTTTCAGGACGGAAGATACAGAAGCGGGGAAGTTCATAAGCAGTGTGGAAAAGGAAACAGATATTGGATTGCCAACGCTTGCGAGGTTCAAGGTGAAAGCATCTCTGAGGAATGAGTTTTACACAAAGATGGCAGATCCGTTTGAATACATGGAAGCAGTATTAAGAAAAAGCAAGAAGAAGCATATAGTTATATTTGACGAGCTTCAGAAATTGAAGGATGTGTATATGAACGGCAATGGCGATGGACAAAAACCACAAAGACCGTTGGTAAAAGAGCTATTCAACTTCTTCGTCCGCTTGACAAAAGTTCTCCACCTGTCTCATGTCATAGTTATGAGCTCCGATACTTTCTTTATCGAGGAAGTTTACAGCGATTCAACGCTAAAGAACACATCGGAGTTTTACCTTGTAGATTTCTTCGATGATGAAACAGCGATAAAGATTCTCATAGAAGAAGGGCTTGATGAGGATGTAGCGAAAGAAGTTATCTCAAAAATCGGTGGTATTCCATGGATGATGGAAAGGGTATTGTCGAATGGAGATCCGCTGAAGAAGGTTGGGGACTTTTACAAGCAATCTAAGGCAAGACTTGCAAACTTCCTCCTCGAATACGAAAATGAAGAAAAAGCAAAGGAACTTTTGAAAGACATCATTGATGGCAAGAATAAACCAACAAAAGAGAATATAAAAACGATAAAAGATTTAATGCAAGAAGAGATTCTTTTCTATGATCCGATAAATGTCAGCGTCAGATTCCAAACGAGGCTTGATGAGCTTGCAGCGAGGGAGATTTTGAACAACAGATGAGCTTGGTTCCATCAAAAATTCATTCTTAAGAATCTTTATCGATTCTTTTCGAAAGAATTACTTTTAAGATAGTTTTCTTTATCTTTAAGAGCGAACCTTATATATTCCCAAAGCTCCATTTTCTTTTTCTTAGCTTCCTCTTGCAATATTTTTCTTGCTATATGAATTTGCTGAAGGGCAGTATCACCTGGAAACTCTTCCTCGACTTCTTTGAACTTTCTCTTCACGGCTTCACCTCCTTCAAAGTAATTCCGCAGGAGAAATTATTTCTACATACCTAAGATCTCTTAAGCTGTTCACCATTTTTACCACCACTCTTGTTTTCATTCTTACTATATGTCAGAGCACTGGGACAATAGGGCTTCAGATGAAGTATACTACGGAGGAGGATTAGTGAGAACCTCTTAAACTGGACGAATGAAAATTGCAACTTTTATTGCCAATTTTCGGGTAGCACCTCAAAGTTCTTTTTGCGGGGATTGTAAAAAGCAACACATTCCCGCTGAGGGAGCCTTATGAAGGAAAGATTTAAATTTACTTTTGAAAAATAAAAGCTAAAATTCTACACCGAATGTAATAAATGGTAATACATTAAGAATCCATACATTGTAGTTGAGTTCTTCTTCTTTAAATCGATCTTTAATAGGGCCAAGTCCTAGTCTAAAAGAACCACTTATGAAATAACCTGCTGCGAGTTGAAATTTATATCCTACTTCCGCAAAAATTGGATAAAAATCCCATTCTTCCGCGTTTTTAAAACTTAAATGATAATATCCACTTCCTATCGTAAAATAAAAAGATTTATATAAGAAGTTGTATCCTACTTCGATACTAAATCCTGTGACTTCCAAGGAAGTTAGAAATATTGGTGCTGCTCCAATAAAAAGATTTTTGTATAGAACCCTTGCCCTGATTTCATGGACTATCTTGTTAAAACACTGCTCATATAAACCGATCTCCGCCTCGACCCCTACATTTCCATGAACACTAATGCTTGTCTCTTTTTCAATGCCTCCATATCTAATCTTTATGGTAGAAGTTCCCAAATCTTTTGCTACCAAATTCCCATCCTCTACTTTTACGGAATTCCCAAGAACACTTATGTAAGCCTCGTGCGGA
>JAMOOR010000174.1 GCA_027065235.1 Thermotogaceae bacterium
TTTCTCATGACATAGGAAAGGTGATAAATCTTGATGGTGCAATTGGTCAAGTCCATGGTGGAGTCGTGCAAGGTATGGGTTATGCAATAATGGAGGAGATAAAGCATGACGAAAAAGGAAAGATGCTTGTAACAAACTTCAACAACTATGTTGTCCCGACTATCAGAGATATACCTGACATAGAAGTCAAATTCGTTGAAGAAGAATTTGAAGGTGGACCTTTTGGAGCAAAAGGGCTTGGAGAGCCTTCTCTGATGAGCTCGCCACCATCGGTTGCTAACGCAATATCTAATGCTGTTGGTGTAAGGTTTAATAGGCTTCCAGTGACGCCGGAGGAAATACTCTTGAAAATTAACAGTTGATATTTATTTCTGGAATGAATGATCAATTTAAAATTTATGCAGAGCTGGGGCCTTTTGGCCTCAGCGTTTTTATTAAAGGTAAGATATTGGACAAAATAGTTTGAATGCATAGAGCTGTTGGTTTAAAATTGAAATGCAGAAGATAAAAAGGAGGAAGCAAAAGTGAGCAGGTATAGAACAGTAATAGGTCTTGAAATCCATGTTCAGCTTTCCACAAAGACAAAAATGTTCTGCAGCTGTAGTGCAGAAAGCTTTGATGCAGAACCAAACACCAATATATGCCCAGTTTGCACGGGACAGCCAGGAGTTCTTCCTGTCATAAATGAGCAAGCAGTTGAATACGCCGTAAAGACTTCTCTTGCATTAAACTTCGATGTCCATGAATACTCAAGGTTCGACAGAAAAAACTACTTCTACCCAGACCTTCCAAAGGGCTATCAAATAACCCAGTACTTCCATCCAATAGCTACAAACGGCTGGATTGAAATTGAAGATGAGGATGGCAACAAAAAGAAAATAAGGCTTAGAAGACTCCATATGGAGGAAGATGCCGGCAAATTGATCCATGCGGGAAATTCTATGAAAGGAGAGAGTCTTGTTGACTACAACAGAGCGGGTGTGCCACTCGTTGAGATCGTCACAGAACCTGATATTTCCTCGCCAAAAGAGGCACGGCTCTTCTTGGAAAAGCTTAGAAGCATTGTCAGGTATCTTGGAGTAAGCAGCGGTGATATGGAAAAAGGAGCTCTCCGCTGTGACGCTAACATCTCCGTTGTTGATGAAGAGACTGGAAGGAGCTCTAACAGAGTCGAGATAAAAAACATCAACTCATTCAAATTCGTTGAAAAAGCCCTTGAATACGAGGCGAAAAGAATTAGAGAAGTACTGGAAAAAGGAGAAAATGTCCCACAGGAAACAAGAGGATGGAACATGAAAGAGAAAAAGACCATATCGATGAGGAGCAAAGAAGAGGAAAATGACTACAGATACTTCCCAGAGCCAGATCTACCACCTCTTGTTCTTTCAAAAGAATACATTGAAAAGATAAAACAATCCCTTCCAGAACTTCCAGACCAGAAAAAAGAAAGGTTCATGAAAGAGTACAACCTACCAAGATACGATGCTACAGTCCTAACATCGGACAAAGATCTTGCATCGTTTTTTGAAGAAGCAGCGAAACTTACAGGGAAACCAAAAGATGTTAGCAATTACATAATGAGCCAAGTTCTTAGGTACATGAACGAAAACAACATAGAATCGATATATGACACTAAGATAAAGCCAGAGCATTTCAAAGAGCTGTTTGAGCTTGTCGATTCTGGAAAGATAACAACAAACATTGCCAAAAATATAATTAAAGACATCCTTAAAACCGGAAAATCTCCATCGGAAATAGTTAAGGAAAAAGGCCTTGAAGTTGTAACCGATGAAAACAAAATAGCGGAGATAATCAAAAAAGCTATGGAGCAAAATCCTGATGCGGTACAGCAGTACAAAAACGGAAAGAAAAGCGTCATCGGCTTTTTCATCGGCGCTGTAATGAAAGAAACAAAAGGCAAAGCCGATCCAAAGGTGGTTCAAAAAATAGCAGCAAAGCTTCTTGAAGAGGAGTGATGATAAATCTGCCGACAAAAATCGGCCTCTATGGCTATGATAGCTGG
>JAMOOR010000175.1 GCA_027065235.1 Thermotogaceae bacterium
TATTCCAAGAAGTGATGAGATAGACCCAACTCCTATAATTGGCTCTCTCTTCATATTTTTCTATGGCTTTATGTTCGGTGATATAGGCCATGGTCTTACGATATCGCTTCTTTCTTACTTGCTTTACAGAAAAACCAAAGGAGATCTTTGGTACATAATGAGCCTTGCTGGAATATCATCTGCGTTTTTTGGACTGATGTATGGTTCTATATTTGGCTTTGAAATTATCAAACCGCTATTTGCGCGGCCTATGGATAACATCTTCTTATTTCTTACCATATCTGTTGTCATAGGCGCATTTATGGTTGTCGGTGGAATGATAATAAATGTTATAAACAGGCTCATTAGGAATGAGAAAAAGCAGCTTTTGTTTGACCCTAACGGCTTTGCGGGAATGGGATTTTATATAATACTTGTAACGAATATATTCTGGCAAATTTATTATAAAAATCCCCTTATTCCATGGAAAGTGGCTATAGGTATCCTTCTTGGTTTTGTTGTTCTTATTTACCTCTATTTCATACTGTTTGAAGAGGGGTCTTTGGGAGAAAAGATGGTCTTAGGATTTTTTGAAACTTACGATAGACTTTTATCTTATTTTTCCAATACACTATCCTTTGTAAGACTTGGGGCTTTTGCTATGAACCATGCAGGGCTCTTTTTAGCTTTTTACATTCTCGCAAAGATGAGCTCAAACCCTGTTGGAAGTTTTCTTTCATTATTGATAGGTAACCTTCTTTTGATATTCCTCGAAGGACTTGTTGTCTTCATACAAGCTGTAAGGCTTGAGTTTTATGAGTTTTTCAGTAAGTTTTACAGTGGTGATGGAAAAGAATTCAAAGCTGCTACATACAATCGGGAGGTGAGATGATGTTCGGACTTTTCTTGGCAATCTCGGCGGTGGTATTAACCATAGCAGGAGGTATATACCATTGGAATTCTCAAAGTAAAAGAGCTACAGCGATATTTAAATACTTTTTAACATTCTCTGCAGTGCTTCTCTTCTCTGGGATGATATTCACTCCAGCGTCACTTTTTGCCGAGACGACATCTCAATCACATCAAGTTAACGGAAACGCGATGATAGGGGTGGCACTTTCCACAGGTCTTGCGGCTCTTGGCGCTGGAATAGCAGTTGGACTTACAGGTGCTGCAGCTATAGGTGCTATAAGCGAGGATCCAAAAATGCTTGGAAGATCTCTTATATTCGTTGGACTTGCAGAAGGAATAGCGATATACGGTCTTATAATCTCCATAATGATATTTGGGAGGGTTTAAATGAGGTATTTCCTAATAAGCGATAACATAGATACACAGATAGGTTTGAGACTTGCAGGGATAAAGGGCGTTGTCGTGCATGAAAGAGAAGAGATATTAAAAGCCCTTAATGAAGCCCTAAAGGATGAAAGCATAGGGATACTCTTGATCACCCAAAAAATAGCGGAAAAGATACCTGAAGAAGTTCAAGAGATCAAGTTGAAAAAAGGTCTTCCGCTGCTGTTCATAATCCCTGACAGGCATGGATGGAGAGGAGATAGGAGGTTCATAACCAAATATCTTGAGGAAGCTATCGGGGTGAAGATAAATGAGCAAACTTGAAGCTCTATTGAAGATAATTGAAGAGAGAAAGAACAAAGAGATTGAGGATTTAAAAATAATTCTTGAATCAGAGCATAAGAAAAAATTGGAAGAGCTCAAATTAGAATATGAGAAAAAGATGAAAGATCTTGAAGAAGAATTTCAAAAGGAAAAAGAACAAGTTAAAAAGCTTCTTGAAAACACTTTGGCAGCTATATATATAAGAGAGAAAAACGCTTTAAAATCCGAGCTTTACAAAAGACTTGTTGATACTGTTAAAGATGTACTTAAAAACGCTGACTTTGATTTTAGAAAAAGGTATTTGGAAAGGTTGTACAAAGATGCTGTGGAAGAAATGGATGAAGAGTTTTATCTTGTTTGCAGAAAAGAAGATGTTGATGTAGTAAAAAGCTTCTATAATGGAGAAATAAAAGTGGAAGATATAGAAGGTGGAATAATACTCGTTGGAAAAGAATCCAATGTTAGAGTCGTTGCTGATCTTGACATGTTTGTTGAGAGGATATCAAGGATTATAAACGAGATAGTGGAAAGGAAGGCTGGTGAGCTCTAATGGAGGCAAAGGTAGTTAAGATAAATGGTCCAGTCGTTATTGCTGAAGGCGGAAACTTTGTGATGAACGAAATGGTAAGGGTAGGAAACCTCAAACTTATAGGAGAAGTTATAGGACTTGATGAGAACCTCGCAACTATACAGGTGTATGAAGAAACTTCAGGCATGAAAGTTGGAGAACCTGTGGAAGGTACTGGGAACTTGCTGTCAGTTGTTCTTGGACCCGGAATGATAGGAAACATCTACGACGGTATACAAAGACCGCTTGAATCTGTGGAAAAGCTCTCTGGCGGCCCTTTCATACAAAAAGGCATAGAAACCTTTCCCCTTGATACTCACAAAAGGTGGAATGTGGAATTTCTTTTAGATGTTGGTGATGTTGTAAACGAAGGTCAGATTTACGCGCAAGTAAGAGAAGGAGCCATAGTGCACAAGCTTATGGTTCCTTATGGGATAAAGAACAAAAAGATAGTTGAAAAGATGGAAAAACCCGAGCTTACGGTGAAGGATTATGTGTACATTTTGGAAGATGGAACGAAACTTGGAATGTACCAAACGTGGCCTGTGCGGATTCCAAGACCGGTCAAGAAAAGACTGCCAGAATCGATACCACTTATAACAGGTCAGAGAGTGATAGATACATTCTTTCCGATAGCAAAGGGAGGAACCGCTGCGATACCTGGTGGTTTCGGAACTGGAAAAACGATGCTCCAGCACCAGCTGGCGAAATGGGCAGATGCCGATATTATCGTGTACATAGGTTGTGGAGAGCGTGGAAACGAGATGACAGAAGTTTTGACTGAATTTCCGGAGCTCCAAGATCCAAGAACGGGAAAACCATTGATGGAAAGAACCATTCTCATAGCCAACACATCAAACATGCCGGTTTCTGCAAGAGAGGCGAGCATTTACACAGGAATAACGATAGCGGAATACTTCAGAGACATGGGATACAATGTAGCCATAATGGCGGATTCCACATCAAGATGGGCGGAAGCTTTGAGGGAACTTTCCGGAAGACTTGAGGAGATACCAGCAGAAGAAGGTTACCCTGCCTATCTTGCTTCAAGAATAGCACAATTTTACGAAAGAGCCGGCTATGCTGAGACGCTCTCTGGTGAAAGAGGTTCCGTTACGGTTATCGGAGCGGTATCGCCTCCCGGTGGAGATTTTTCAGAACCAGTTACAACTCATACCAAAAGGTTTGTAAGGTGTTTCTGGGCCCTTGATAGGGATCTTGCATATTCAAGGCACTACCCAGCCATAAACTGGAATACAAGCTATTCAGGATTTATTCAGGACTTAAGAGCGTGGTACAGCGAAAATGTCGATGAAAAATTCCCAAAATACAGAGACAAGGCCATGAGCATATTGGAAGAGGACGGAAAACTCCAATCGATAATAAACATAATGGGAGAGGATGTCCTTCCGGATTCTCAAAAATTAGTCGTAAGGGTAGCTAGAATGATAAAGGTGGGAATACTCCAGCAAAATGCCTACAGCTCAGTTGATTCTTACTGTCCATTGAAAAAACAGTTTTTGATGTTAAAAACCGTTATAGATTTCTATGAAAGAGCAAAAGAATTCGTGGAAAAGAAAGTAGCGATGAGTGTGATTCTCAGAGAAGATATTGTATCTAAAATAATGAGGATGAAAGAAGAGGCAAAAACTGAAGAAGATATTATGGAAGTTTACAAGCTTGTACAGGAGCATTTCAAATCAGTTGAAGAGAAATACAAGGAGTGATCTGAATGGCTGTAAAAGAATACACTGGCGTGAAGAAAGCCTACGGTCCTTTGATTGTTCTTGAAGGCGTAAAGGGAGCAGCTTACGATGAGCTTGTTGAGATAGAAACAGAGGGAAAGAAAAGGCTGGGAAAAGTTATAACGATTGACAGAGACTTGGTGATAATTCAGATATTTGAAGGAACAGCCCAGCTTTCATTGCCAAGCACAAAGGTGAGGTTTACGGGAAAACCTCTTGAGGTGAAATTGTCTCCTGACATGCTTGGAAGGGTATTTGATGGTCTTGGAAGGCCCAGGGACGATCTTGGAGAAGTTGTAGCATCTGAGAAAAGGGATATAAACGGTCTTCCGATGAATCCGTATTCAAGGGTGTATCCAAGGAATTTTATACAGACAGGTATTTCAACGATAGATGCTTTGCTGACGCTAATTAGGGGTCAGAAACTTCCCATCTTTTCTGGGAACGGACTTCCCCATAATGAGCTGGCAGTCCAGATAGCGAGACAGTCTACGATAAAAGAAGGAGAATTCGTAGTTGTCTTTGCGGCGATAGGACTTAAAAATTCTGATGTTCATTTCATCCTTTCCTCATTTGAAGAAACCGGCGCATCAAAGAACATCATCTCCTTTTTGAATCTTGCCTCTGACCCAGTTGTTGAAAGAATAGCTACGCCAAGGGTTGCTCTGACCGTTGCCGAATACTTTGCCTTCGATCTTGGATACCATGTTCTTGTTATAATGAACGATATGACAAATTATTGTGAGGCTTTAAGGGAGCTTTCAAACTACAGAGGGGAAATCCCATCAAGGAAAGGTTATCCCGGATACATGTACAGCGACCTTGCTACCATATACGAAAGAGCTGGGATAATAAAGGGAAAAGAAGGTTCTTTAACACAGCTCCCTATTCTCACCATGCCAAATGATGACATAACCCATCCTATCCCAGACCTTACAGGATACATAACAGAAGGGCAGATAGTTCTTTCAAGGGATCTTCACATGAGAGGAATTTACCCTCCTATAAATGTTCTTTCTTCACTGTCAAGACTTATGAAAGACGGCATTGGTGAAGGATACACAAGAGAAGACCATCCAAATGTTGCAAGTCAGCTCTTTGCAGCTTACAGTAGGGTTCAAGAAGTGAGGTCCCTTGCATCGATAATAGGTGAAGAGGAACTTACAGATGTTGACAAGGCTTACTTAAGGTTTGGAGAAGCTTTTGAAAAGCAATTCATAAAGCAAGACTTTTCAGAAAACAGAAATATTGAACAAACTCTTGATCTTGCATGGAAGATGCTTTCGCACCTGCCAGAAGAGGAGCTTACGAGGGTTAGTAAGGAGCAGATGGATAAATATCTTAAGAAGGTGAAGTGATATGAAAAAAGCAGTACCGACAAAAGGAAATCTTCTAAAGCTTAAAGACATGTTAAAGCTTTCAAAGAGCGGTCATGCGCTTCTTGAGAAGAAGCGAAATGTTCTTTTAAGAGAGATAACATCTTTAATAGAGAAGGCGCAAAAGCTGCAGGATGAGATATTGGAAGTTTTTGAAAGAGCTTACAAGGCTTTGCAACTTGCAAACCTCGATCTTGGAATGGAATACATGGATGAAATAAGTAGGGCTATACCAGAATACAAAGATCTTGAAGTAAGAATGAAAAGCGTAATGGGAGTAGAGGTTCCAGAAGTTAGGATGAAATTTGACAGAAAGGATATCCCCTATGGGATATACAGATCGAACACAGCCCTTGATAAAGCTTACCTTGCCTTTGTTGAAGTTCTAAAGCTTGTTGCAGAAGCAGCATGGATAGAGAACACTATATACAGACTCGCCTTTGAAACGAAAAAAACAAGAAAAAGAGTCAACGCTCTTGAAAACATAGTCATCCCCCAGCTGACTCAGCAGATAAAATACATCCAAGATGTTTTAGAAGAAGCGGAAAGAGAAGAGTTCATAAGAACGAAAAAAGTAAAAGACAGAAAAGCATCATAAAAGCTATCATAGGCCAACTTTTATATATTGTCGTATATTGCACTTGGTCCGGACATATTGACGAGGTGATGCGGAAAGTCCCGCTTATTAATCTTTTGGTAAGTCTCAGTGTTGATATTGAAAGGCAATGTGTGGTAAAATTACAGACGCGGAAATTGGGGAGGTGGCCGAGTGGCCTAAGGCGCTTGCCTGCTAAGCAAGTGTGGGGTCTTCCCCACCGTGGGTTCGAATCCCACCCTCCCCGCCAGGCGGGAGAATATCCCGCCTTTTTCTATATGTGTGCCCGTAGCTCAGCTGGATAGAGCGCCGGACTGCGGATCCGGAGGCCGCGGGTTCAAATCCCGCCGGGCACGCTTTTTTCAAGTTCCCACCCTATGGCGTATCTATAACCTCTTCTGCTAACGACTATTTCACCGCAAAGCTCAAGAAGTGCCTTAACCACAACCATACCTGGTTTTATAGTTTTTTCCCTTCCCTGTGGAATGTAAGGAAGATCGGCTATTTCCCTTTCAGACATTGGAAAAAGTTTCTCCATCACGCGATCTAGTTCGTCAGCTGTTAGCTTAAAACCATGTATTTCCCTTAAGTTCCACTCCTTTATAATTGAGGCTACTATAACTACAAAAGTTCCTCCTATTCCCGCAGCTTGACCAGAAGGAGCCTTTAATAGGCTTTTTATATACCTTACTACATCTTCGGCATTTCTTTCTTTCAACATATCTTTCACTTTCTTTGTTCCAAGAGGAAGACTAACAGCCGACGAACCATCCAGTATTTCTAAGCTTCCCCCGCCAAGATCGTACACAACTGGATGTTCTAGATTGAGTTCTTCATCCCATAAAACCGACAAATAGGAATAGTGAGCTTCTTCCTCACCAGATAAGATCTTGCCCTTATGATCTCCTTTTATGTAATCAAAGCAATCTTTTCCATTTTTCGTCTCGCGAAAAATTGCTGTTCCAAAGACATGAATGTTATTAGTATATTTTTTGACTTTATTTTTCATATCTTCAAAATCTTTCTTGAATTCCTCGCAGTTTTGTATATATCCATCTTTAACATGGAAAGCAACTGCAGTTACCTTAATATCCTCCATGATTTCTCTCTTTCCATTTAGAACAAGAGAAATAAACGAATTCGATCCAAGATCAAAGACCCCTACCATTGAAATCTCTCCTTTACATATCTGCATAAAACTTTCTCATAATCTTCCCCATCAAAGCTAAATTTTTCACTTATGGATAATTTTATTCCGTTAGCAGAAAATGTTTGTTTATTACCATAAGAATAAAACCAGCTCTGATATTTTTTAGGATATTGCACATTTTTTATATCGAGAGACAATATAACTTTTTTCATCAGATATGCTCTTGTCATATCTCCAAATGATGGATGAAAAGGGCCAGCAGCTATGTTCTTTCTTAACTCCACTGGCACGTGAAGACCTAATCTTATAACTTTTATCTTTTTACATTCAAATATCGCTAGCATATCAGTGGTCCTTTCAAGAGCTTCTTCCAATGATAGTGGGGTGTACTCTCCCCTTTTCATCATTTTGTAAAGCTCTGTGTTTTTAAAGACAAGCGTTGGATGGATTCTTGCAATGTCAACACCAAGGTCAGATACAATTTTTGCAGACTTTACATCGCTTTCATAACCGCTTCCCGGAAGTCCTGTCATTAGATGGGCTCCCACTCTGAATCCATTTTTTTTGAGAATTTTAATTGCTTTTTCGCTATCTTTTGCGGTATGACCCCTTTTTGACTTTTCAAGAACTTTATCATCCATTGACTGAACTCCTATTTCGACTACTTCCACATAATTCTCTTTAAGAAATCTAGCCACATTTTCATCAATTTCATCGGGTCTCGTGGAAATTCTTACATATCTCACACTTCCCCTGTTTATCCATTTTTCAATAACCCTCAAATATTCTTTTTGAACTCTTGTATCAAGGCCGGTGAACGTTCCACCATAGAACGCCACTTCATATTCGCTTGACATTTCAAGATAACTTTTTATGATCTCATCTAATTCTTCAGGGAAAGGCCTTCTTGCAACTCCTGTTGAACCAAGCTGGTCACAAAAAACGCACCTATGTTTACATCCGGCGTAAGGAAGAAATATAGGGATGATTTTCATTTCTCATCCTCCATCAGAGCTTTATATGCAGATTCTGCTGCAGCTTTTTCCGCTTCCTTTTTTGATCTCCCACTTCCTTTACCCATAACCTTGTTGCTTATTAGAACCTCAACGACAAACGCGTTATTTTTCTTTTGAACAACTCTATACTCTGGAAGTTCTTTTAAAGTCTTTTGTGTGAGTTCTTGGAGGGCTGTTTTATAATCAAAAAGGAGCTTACCTTCCATA
This sequence comes from Thermotogaceae bacterium, assembly GCA_027065235.1. Classification (GTDB taxonomy): domain Bacteria; phylum Thermotogota; class Thermotogae; order Thermotogales; family Thermotogaceae; genus JAGHBG01. The sequence goes on from JAMOOR010000175.1 coordinate 8,257, forward strand.
ACAAGGGAAATATAGTAGCTAAACCTATCACCGAAGATTTCTTTCACCTTAGAAAGACCAAAAGTTATATATATAGCACCTAGGAGCGCTTCAAAGGCATCAGCTAATATGGAATCCCTATCTCTTCCTCCAGTATTCTCCTCACCTTTTCCAAGGAACAAATAATCTCCAAGCGCTATCTCTCTTGCCATTACGGACAGTATCTTCTCACTGGCCACGGCAGCCTTCACTTTCGACATTTCACCCTCTGTGGCATTGGGATATCTTCTATATAAAAGATCACAAACAACAAGATCAACTACAGCATCACCCAAAAATTCCAGCCTTTCATTGGAAGAAATATCCGATCTTCCAACTTGAATTTGCTCGTTGGCATACGAGCTATGAATAAGAGATGTGAAAAATGTTTCTATATCTTTGCAGCATAAATTTATTTTGTTTAAAAATTCTATGACCTTCTCCTTCTCCACCTTTGTCATCAAAAACCATTTCCTTCATAAGAAGTAGTATGATATTATCAATATAAGACCAACAACAAGTAGCGTTGCAAGAAATGCGACAAAGAAATCTACGCCTGTGTTTTTAGAATAAACAGTGGACGTTGTTACTTTAGTTTTCTTTATGGTTTTAACATTGGTTGCCGAAGGGGTTTTCTTTAAAACTTCCTTCGCAGCTTCTCCTACCTTTTCAAAAAGCTCATCATCCGATGATGAAGCTGCATACTTCTCTGTATACCTTTCCATATCTCCCATTATTTTTAATGATCTTGACACTATACCCTTCCCAATTATCCCTTTACCCATGTCAACCTTTATTAAGAAATATCTTCCACCTCTTTTACCAACGATAAGCTCCTTTGATATGAGAGTACCTATAAAAGGTTGAACAGTTTCACCATCTCTAAAATTAGATGGAAAAGCCGTTTCTAACTTCTTTTTATACTGCTCGGATCCAGGATTCAACACAACAAAGAATATAGTATCTCCTATATCAAACTCCGTTATAGACTTTCCATAGATAGGATCAATTATTGGAAATATCTCCGGTATATCCTTAACGTCCGGTCTTGTTAAGACTTCTAGAAGGTTCTCTTCCGATACATCTTCCATCTGGGAAAGAAAGTTTTCCATAGAAAGCTCTTCCATTGTCATTGGTTTAAAAGATATCGTCATCTCTATTCTATTGGACCAATTTTTCATCAGTTCTTCCATTGTCATATGAAGGAGATCCCCGTCACCATGCTCAACGGCTGTTGCAAGTTCGGTACTGAAAACTTCTTTGCCTTTCCTCCTTATATATATTCTCACCGTGTTCAAAAAATCATCGGTGAGTTCAACGGCCTCCGGGATTTCATTCAAAACCTTATTCTTTGTTTTCTTAAACCTTTCCATGAAATCTTTGTATTCAAGGTCAAGGGGGATCTTTATCGCATTAACATACCTTGCTGGAACAACTATAAAATCAAATTCTGGCTCCGTTCCAGCCTTTCCAAAAAAGTATCCTATTAAATCTTCCGCAGTAGCCTTCGATCTCACTCTCACCTTTATGAAATAGTAATCCAAAATTCCTCACTCCCTATTACTCAAAACAAACTCTCCTGATTCTATATTAAGCTTTTCGAAGTCTTTTTCCTTCACATCGTGTCCTATAACAACGTTCTTACCAAGAACAGCTTCATCAGGTATTCTAGCGTTCATACCGATAACAGTTATCTCGCTGTTGTATATTCTTGGATCGAGCAAGCTCTCTTTATATTCTCCTTCTCCAATAACCGCACCTTTTCCTATAACAACATTTTCTGCTATAACTGCATTTTCTATCTTGCTACCCTCTTTAATTACCGTTTTTGTCATTATCACAGAATTCTTTATAACAACACCTCGTTCGACTTTTACACCTTGAAAAATAACGGAATCAAAAACTTGGCCTTCTATTTCACTTCCTTCGCTCACAAGAGAATTTTCAACAATAGCGCTTTTTGCAACAAAGGCCGGTGGCATTTCTTCAGTCTGAGTGTAGAACTTCCAATTCGGATCGTAAAGGTTGAGCGGGGGTAAGGGCCTCGTAAGCTCCAGATTCGATTCCCAATAGGATTTTATCGTTCCAACATCTTTCCAATACCCCTCGAACCTAAAGGCGTATAGTTTTCCAAGATCGTTATATATGATTTTAGGTATTATATCCTTTCCAAAATCATGGCTTGAATTGGGATCTTTTTCATCCTCTATTAAAATCTTTTTTAAGAATTTCCAATTGAACACGTATATACCTAGCGATGCCAAATTCCCCTTAGGTTCCTTTGGCTTTTCTTGAAACTCTACTATCTCGTTATCTATATCGGTAATCATTATTCCAAACCTACGCGCTTCTTCTAACGGCACCTCCATGCAAGCTATCGTACCATCAGCATCTTTTGATATGTGGTAATCCAGTATATCATTGTAGTCCATTGCATATACATGG
>JAMOOR010000176.1 GCA_027065235.1 Thermotogaceae bacterium
ACAGCTAGTCCTTCCTTTATAGCTCTTTCGATGAAATTCCAATACCTTCCTGAATGTTCTCCAAGTCCATGAATCAGCAAAATTTTGTCCTTAGATACTCCTTCTTCCCTTATAAATACCATGTTTTCACTCCTTCTTTAATGTGCAAAGCTCTTTATTAATCCACCGATGACCAAATCCCAACCATTTACCATTATAAAAAGTAGCACTTTAAAGGGTAAAGATACAAATATTGGAGGTATCATTATCATTCCCATTGCAAGAAGTATTGAAGCTACAATCATGTCGACAACAATAAATGGTATATATAGAAGAACTCCCATTTTGAATCCAACTTCAAGTTCCCCAAGAATGAAAGCAGGAACAAGAACGGAAAACGGTGTATCTTCAATTTTATCTACTTTTACACCAGCGGAATTTGCAATTACATATATATCATCTTCATTATGATGATTTATAAGTTCTCCAAGCATGAACTCCTTTTCTCTGTCCATTATTCTTTTAAACATTTCTTGGTACCCTATTTCTTTATTCATGTAAGGCACAATGGCATTATTCCACATATCTGCAAAAACAGGTTGCATTATAAGAAAGGTTAAAAATAATGCTATTCCAACCAAAACTTGTGTGGGCGGTGTCATTCTTGTTCCAAGCCCATTTCGGAGAAAAGAAAATACTATAAGTATCCTTGTAAAAGAGGTGAAAAGGATTAGAATACTTGGTGCAAGTGTTAGGACAGTTAAAATAAGAAGTATTTCTAAGGTCACTACTAAAGTTTGGGGATTTTCTCCATTGCTAGGTCCTATGTTTATGTTGATCTGTGGAAGAGGCGGGATTTCTTGAGGAAAAATACCTACAGCCAAAATTACAATAAAAAAAAGGGCAAGAGCTCTTGCCATGTCTAATGTTTCCTCCCAAATCTGTTATAAAAAATCTTTTTGAAATCTTTGTCTGCTGCTTCTTTTACAGATAATTTGCTTGACTCAATGTCATCTAGCTTTTTTAAAATAGTTCCACCACTTTGAGTTACAAGTATATAGTAATAATCTTCCATGAGTCTAACCAAGATTATTGAGGAATTTCTATCTATGTACTTTCTCTCAAGAATCGATACAGTACCCCCTGGAAGATTCCGTAGTAACCTTCCATTTATAATAGCGTATATAACCCAAAGCAAAGCAACTAAAGCTCCAAGAGCAACTAAAAACTGTAGTATAACATTCCACAATAATATTAACCCTCCTCGGCAACTTTCTTTATGGCTTCTATGACCCTTGCTGGTTGGAACGGCTTTACAATAAAATCTCTTGCTCCTGCTTGTATAGCTTCTATAACCATTGCTTGTTGACCCATAGCACTAACCATGATTATTTTTGCATTTGGATCGATTTTTTTGATTTCCTTAACCGCTTCTATTCCATTCATCTCTGGCATGGTGATATCCATAGTAACTATATCGGGCTTGAGTTCTTTATATTTTTCAACTGCTTCTTTACCATTAGAAGCTTCCCCAACAACTTCGTAACCAGCTTTGGTTATGATGTCCTTTAGAAGCATTCTCATAAAAGCTGCATCATCAACTATAAGGACCTTTTTACCCATCAATCATACCCCCTTTTATAATTCCTCTCCGGCTATCTCATCTATTATTCTTGAAACTTCAAGGTAAACGACAAGCCTATTTCCTTTCTTAATAAGTCCTTTTGATTTTTCGCCGTATTTTTCCAGAGATCCTATCCCTTCTACTTCACTTGTAGAAGCCCGAAGAACTCCATTCACACTTTCCACCAGAAAACCTGCTTCTATGTCGTTATATTTTACAACAACAATGCTTTCATATTTAGACTCGTCGACGTAGCTTCCAAGTACATCTGCAAGATCAATTATTGGGACAATTCTTCCCCTTAAGTTTATTATACCTTTTATCATAGGTTTTGACTTAGGAACCGGTGTAATTTCTGGTTTATCAATTACCTGTTCTACGTAATCTACATCAAATGCCATTTCTTGATCACCTATAGAAAAGCTTAAGGCTTCAAATTCCTTTACGGCTTCTTTCTCGTTTACTTCCATCTCTCATCACCTCACACCGCTAAATTGGTTACATCAAGGATAAGGGCAATGCTGCCATCTCCAAGGACTGCTCCCCCACTGAACTCTTTTACATCTCTAAAGAGTTTCCCTAAGCTCTTTATAACTATATCGTCCTGACCTATAAGTGTATCCACAACTACTCCGTATTTTTTATTCCCTATCCTGATTATTACAACATTCATTGATTCCGATTCCTCATCATGGGGAATTTGGAGGGTTTCCCAGAGTTTAATAATTGGAATAACCTCTTGTCTTATAACTACGACTTCTTGATCCTGGACAACCTGGATATCGTCTTTGGTGATTTTCAATGTACTATCTATTGAGGCTATAGGAATTGCATACACTAGATCATTTACTTTAACAAGGAGCGCCTGAATAATTGCCAATGTCAATGGAAGTCTGATCGTGACCCTCGTCCCTTTATCTTTTTGAGATTCTATACTAACACTTCCTTTCAAACTTTCCACAACATTCTTAACTACATCCATCCCTACGCCTCTTCCCGAAACCTCCGTAACCTGATCTTTAGTAGAAAATCCAGGTAGGAATATTAGCTGGAATATTTCCTCATCTGGGAGCGTAGCAGCTCTTGTTTCATCTATTAAACCTCTCTCGATTGCCTTTCTAGCAATCTTTTCTCTATCCAATCCTCTTCCATCGTCAGATACCTCTATAACAACGTTGTTTCCTTCATGTCGTGCGGAAAGGACAATGGTTCCAACTGGCGGCTTTCCTTTTGCTATCCTTTCTTCCTTGGATTCAATTCCATGATCTATAGCATTTCTTAAAAGGTGAAGAATAGGATCACCAATTTCTTCGACGAAGGTTCTATCAAGTTCTGTGTCTTCACCCTTTATGATAAAGTTAACTTCTTTGTTCATCTGCTTTGCAAGATCTCTAACCATCCTAGGAAATCTGTTGAAAACATAAGCGATAGGAACCATTCTTATCTTCATCACAATGTTTTGCAGATCCAGAGTGATCCTAGAAAGTTGGGCAAGCGATTCATCTATTTCCTTTATGTTATACTTCTTCAGTGTTTCAACTATCCTACTCCTAGCTATAACCAACTCTCCCATAAGGTTCATAAGAGTATCAAGCTTCTCTATATCAACTCTAACCGTTTGTGTGATTTTTTTCTTTTTCTTATCGTGATCTTTAGAGGTTGCTGGAGATGCTGGAGATGAAGAAGGAGCTTTTTTTGTTTCAATTTCCTTAGGTTTTTCTTCTTTCTTCTCCTGCTGTTTCTTCACTTCCTCAAGACTCACTTCCTTTATGATTACCCTATCTACATCAGACACAGAAGAAAGAGCTTTTAAAAGCTTTTCTGTGTCTTGCTTAGCTACAACAATTAAATCAACGTCCCAATCGAACTTTTCATCCTCTATATCCTCAACACTTGGATTTGTCCTTAGGATTTCTCCTCCCATATCTTCAATCTTATGGAAAACCAAATACATTCTAGCAGCTTTTAGTTGCGTTCCCTCTTTAAGAAAAACCTTTATATAGTATGTCTTAAATCCCTTTTTCTCAGCTTCCTTTGCCACATGTATTAGCTCATCCGTAACCTCTATAGGAAGACTTTCTTCTTCCTCCTCTTTACTCTCTCCTTCCTCTTCCACACTTTCCTCTCTTTTTTCTTCTTTTCCTGAAGCTTTTCCTCCCCCAGGAGATTGGCCAAGAATAGACTCAAAGTGACCAATTAATCCTTCAACATCAACATCTGTTAGTTCATCCGTGCCTTCTTCTGCTATCATATTAAGCATTTGATCTAAGATGTCAGCACCTTTAAAGAGCTTATCGATGATATCCTCTGTAAGCTTCATCCTACCATTTCTTATTTCGTCTAAAACGTTTTCCATTCTGTGACAAAGTGTCATCATTGTGTTAAACTCCATGGTTCCAGCCATACCCTTTAACGTATGCAAAATCCTAAAAAGCTCATTTATAGCCTCCATGTTTTCCGGGTCCTGTTCTACCTCAAGTAAGATATCATTCATCCTTTGGATAGCTTCTCTACTTTCGTCGATAAAGACTCCTAGATATTCATCTCTCATCATTGCTATCCCCCTCCCAATACAACCCTTCTAAGCATGTCAAGGGCGGTATATACACTTTTATATCTTACAACATTTCTTCCTCTTTTAAAATAGAATCGTTCAATGATTTTATCCGTGTTTTTACCCATCACTCCGATATAAACTGTTCCAACAGGTTTATCTACACTTCCGCCGGAAGGTCCAGCAATTCCTGAGATAGCTACTGCATAATCAGTATTAAACAGATTCATTGTCCCTGCGAGCATTTCTTCTACACATTTTTTACTAACCGCACCGTATTTTTCCAACGTATGACTTTCCACATTCAAAAATTTAATTTTTATGGAATTATCATAGGCTATTATACCACCTTTAAAGACTTTTGATGAACCCGGAACGTTCACTATTTGTCCTGCTAGAAGGCCTCCAGTGCAAGATTCGGCTACCGCTAAAGTTTTTTGCGCATTTTTTAAGAGCTCAACTACTGTATCTTCCATTTCCTTTTCCCCCTCAGCATATACATATCTTCCTGCCTTATTGTATATTTTTTCTACAATAGAATTTACTATTTCTCTCTTCTTCTCGTCAGTTGTCAATCTTAGAGTTATACCTTTTACATAATCGGCTTGGAAAGCTGCTTTTACCTCGGGATAAGCGTATATTATGCTATTTAATTCTTCTTCAAGTATAGATTCTTTTATGCCATAGAATTTTAAGATTCTGGTGAAAAACCTTTCGTTTTTTATGAGTTTTGACTCGGCTTTTGAAAAAACATTCATCATTTCATCAGGGGGACCAGGAAGAAGAACTACTGTTTTTTCATCAACTTCTAGAATCTGCCCGGGTGCACTTCCTACATCATTTTCAAGTACTTCTGCTCCTTCAATAACCATGGCTTCGTTCTTTATCGTCTCTACAACCACTCCTGCAAACTCTTTTACTTTCTTCTCAATCCTTTCATATAGTCTTTCATCAAAGATTACTTTCTTTTCAAAGAACTCTGCTACAACATTTCTTGTTATGTCATCTTTCGTAGGTCCAAGCCCACCTGTAATTATTATCAAATCGCAATTCTTTACGGAACATTCAAGAGCATTTTTTATAGAATTGTAATCATCATCTACTGATATTATCTTGTCAACCTTCCAACCAAATGAAACAAGCTTGGACGCCAACCACTTGGAGTTCTTATCCGTAATTATACCCTCTACTATTTCACTCCCTGTTGTGATTATGCATGCGATGTTCATCCAATCACCTCTTTTTTGGCAATTATACAACACGATGTTACACTAAAGGAAGGAAATTATGTGACGATAAATAATAAAGAAAGGAGTCCACAGGGAGGTGGCACTTATGCGTGTTGATCCTTCAGGAGTAGTGAGAAGCGAAGCCGTAAACGTATCAACTGCTGTAGACAAAGCCTTAAACAGCCAGAAGGGAGCAGTTACTGATAATTTCCAAAATTCTAACGTTAAATCAAACAAGGATGTTTCTAAGGATAATCTCCAGGATGTTTTGGATGTATTCAAAAAGAAATTGGAAAAATTCAAGTTGATAGTCAACACAGAGGCAGAATTCAAAATCGACAAAGATACGGGAATGATTGTTGTTAAAATAAAGGACAAAGATACCGGAGAGGTTATAAGGCAGATTCCACCAGAAGTTATGGTTAAGCTTGCAAAAACCATAGATGAATTTCTGGGGCTTCTCTTTGATGAAAGGGTGTGATAGTTATGAGCGACATTATAAGCTCAGCGGCAAATGCAGTTAATTATAGATACGCTTCTGAATTAGGTTGGTTCCAAATAGGTGGAGCTGTGTCGGGTTTGGACACAGCGTCTATCGTTGATAAAATCCTTGAACTTGAAAGTAAACCCCTTCAAGATTTAAACTTGAAATTTGAAAAGATTCAACTTAAAAGAAAAGCATTTGACGAAGTGAAAAGTAAACTCCAAGAATTAAGAGATATGGTGTTTGATTTGAAACTTCGTTCTAAGATGATGCTTAAAAAGGCCTCTTCTTCCAATGAAGATGTTCTTGAAGCTAATGCCTCAACAATAGCTGCAGAAGGGAATTATTATTTGAAGGTAGTTAGCCTAGCTACTAGTTCTACCCTTGAAGGTGCTGATATAATGTCAAATCCAGGTATAGCATCATCCACAGCTATAAGTGATTTGACATATTATATCTCCCCTCAAGATTCAACCATAAGGATATACAAAAAAGTTGGGAACACAATTGACTATGAAGACGTTGATATATCTACCACAAACACTATCCAAGAGGCTGTTGATAAGATAAATACAGCTCTTGATAACTTGTTTGGTAGTGGTGCAGGTGTTTCCAGCTATGATGAATCAACAGGCAAGCTTATAGTAAAGATAGATACTTCTGTTGCCGGAAGTGATGCCAAATTTTCTATAACTCAGCTCTCCGGAAATTTCTTAGAAACTTTTCACTTAGACGAAAATTATCTAGAAGGTACTGAGGTTAAATCAAATGCCCCAGTATGGGCTATAGGTTCTAACAAAACTCTTCAAAATGTTGCGGACTATCTAGGAAAAACCATCAGTGACGGTACAATTAAAATAAATGGTAAGGAAATAGAGGTAAATTCCTCGGATACCATAGATGAACTTATACTGAGAATCAATGGTTCGAATGCGGGGGTATTTGCCTATTATGATTACCACAGGAACAAGGTGGTATTAACCAGTAAAGAAACAGGGAATACCTCTATAACTGTTGATGATAATGGAACCGGCATTGCTCAGCTTTTAGGCTTGGTCAGCAACGATAATGGTGATCCATACTTTACTCCAGGAAAATCCGCCCATATCCAAGTTAGTGTGGACGGGGTTAACTACTTTGACGTCTATTCTGACTCGAACACAGGGATAGAATTTGAAGGAATAACGTTCGATGTTAAAAATGTTTCCAACACTCCAGTTATAGTTCAGGTTAGAAAAGATTCTGATGAAATAAAGAAAAAGCTAAAAGACTTTGTAGATAAATGGAATGAAATTGTTGGTTACATTTATGACAAGCTTCACGAAGAACCCGTTAAAGATAAATCATGGGATGAAATGAATGACGATGAGAAAATGAAAGGTATCTTGAAAGATGACAGTTACCTAAAGAGTCTATTTGAAAGATTAAAAAGGTTTATGTTCAACTCATTTGATTCTGAAGGAAATTACCATTATTTATTCGAAATTGGTATCTCATCTGGAGATGTCGGCTCAAGTTATGAAAACATGATGAAAGGTCATATAGAAATAGATGAAGATAAGCTGGATGATATTATAAACAATCATTTTGAGGAATTGTGGAATTTCCTTGGAGCATCCGATGATAGTTTCTTCCCAAGGCTTCATAGTTTCTTGTGGGATGTGACGAAGTTTGGAGGAGAAATTGACTCCGTTGCTGGAACAAATGGAAGACTTTGGAGAGAACAAAGATTCTTGGCACAAAGAATAGAAGACTGGGTTATGAGACTTAATAAGAGGAAAGAGGAACTTTGGAAAAAGTTCTCATACATGGAAGATGTTATATCAAGGCTTCAGGCTCAAAGTGCGTGGCTTGCAAACGCTACGGTAAATAAAAAGTAAGCATAGTCGTAGGTTTAACCGTAACTAATAAAGGGGGCAATTGAAGCCCCCTTTTTGTTTTTTTCAGTTACGAAATATCAATCAGCCCAAGGGTCCCATTCTCCGGATAGGTACTTGTCAATTGCCTTTGCTGCTTTCTTTCCCGCTCCCATTGCCTCTATCACGGTGGCAGCACCTGTAACGATATCTCCGCCTGCAAATACCCCTCTAACACTAGTGGCGCCAGTTTCAAGGTCAGCTTCTATGTAGCCCCATTTATTCCTCTTAAGTTGCGGAAATTCGTCAAGAAGGATTCTTTGTGCTTGCTGTCCTATCGCCTCTATGATCATGTCAGCTTCTATGAAATCCTCTTCTCCGGTTGGAACAGGTCTTCTCCTTCCAGATTCATCGGGTTCTCCTAGTTTCATAACAGCGCATTTTACACCGATGACGTTTCCTGCATCATCTCCCACATATTCTATTGGTTGTCTAAGCCAATGAAACTCTATACCTTCCTCAACAGCATGATGGTATTCTTCAAGCCTTGCTGGCATTTCTTTTTCTGTTCTTCTGTAAACGATCATAACCTTTTCTGCACCAACTCTGAGGGCTGTTCTTGCAGCATCCATAGCAGTATTTCCAGCACCTATAACAGCAACCTTTTTGCCAACCGTAACAGGTGTGTCGTATTCTGGGAAAAGATATGCTTTCATCAAGTTAACTCTTGTAAGAAATTCACTGGCTGAATATACACCATTAAGGTTGGTCCCGGGAATTCCTATGAATTTTGGAGCACCAGCTCCAACACCAATAAATACTGCATCATATTCACTTAAAAGCTCATCAACTGGAATTGTTTTACCCACAACTGCGTTGGTAACTATCTTAACTCCGAGTTTCTTTATGTATTCAACCTCTCTTTCAACTATTTTTTTTGGCAACCTGAATTCTGGAATTCCATATACCAAAACTCCACCAGCTTTGTGAAAAGCTTCAAATATCGTTACATCATATCCAAGTTTGGCAAGATCGGCGGCTGCTGTAAGTCCTGAAGGGCCGGCTCCAACAACAGCAACCTTCTTCCCTTTCTTTTCCTTTATTTCAGGTAGTTTAACTTCTCCTTGTTCTGCTTCCCAGTCAGCTACGAATCTTTCAAGCCTCCCTATAGCTACAGGCTCAGAGCCTGGTATTTTTCCGACAACACATTGAGCTTCACACTGATTTTCTTGAGGACATACCCTACCACAAACAGCAGGAAGGTTGTTGTAAAGTTTTATCGTATCAATAGCACCCTGGAAATCACCTTGCTTAATGTGCTTAATGAATGTTGGAATATCTATATGAACAGGACAGCCTTTTACACATGGCTTTGTAGGACATGTTATGCATCTTTGAGCTTCCGCTATTGCTTCTTCTGGTGTGTATCCAAGTGCAACTTCAAAGAAGTTTCTTCTCCTTTCTTCTGGCGGCTGTTCTTTCATAGGAGTCTTTCTTGGTGGTATCTTCAAAGCCATGAAACATCACCTACCTTTTCAAGAAACCTTTCAAGGGCTATTTTTTCTCTTTCTTTATACTGATTCAATCTTCTTACAAGCTCATCCCATTCAACTTGATATCCATCAAATTCCGGTCCGTCGACACAAGCAAACTTGATTTCTCCACCTACAGTAACTCTACAAGCTCCACACATTCCAGTTCCATCAACCATAATTGGATTCAAAGAGACCCACATCTTTGGAATTCCAAGTTCCTTTCCTTTAAGGGCTGCAAACTTCATCATAACTGTTGGACCAACCGCCCAAGCTACATCAAAATTTAATCCTTTTTCTTTAACAAGATATTCCATTCCATCGGTTACAAGCCCCTTCATTCCATAGGAGCCATCGTCCGTTGTTACCAAAACTTCTCCATATTTTTTGAAGTCTTCCTCCATTATCACATATTCCTTGCTTCTTCCTCCAAGTATCGAATAAACTTCATTTCCAGCTTCATAGAGTGCCTTTGCTATTGGATGGAGGGTAGCTATACCAACTCCTCCGCCAATCAAAAGCACTCTTCCATAATTTTCTATCTCGCTGGGTTTTCCAAGAGGTCCAACGACATCTAATATTTCATCTCCTTCGCTCATCATACAAAGCTCATAAGTGCTTTTTCCAACGGCTCTAACAATCATTTTGAAAGTTCCTTCGTCTTTGTAGATGTCTGCTATGGTAAGTGGAATTCTTTCACCCTTCTCATGAATTCTAACAACGATGAAATGTCCTGGCTTTGCGTGCTCGGCAATAAGCGGTGCTTCAATAATAAACTCATGCACCAGATGCGCTAATTTTTTCTTTTTCACTATTTTGTGAGACACTTTCTTCCCTCCCCTTAAATATTTTTGCCACCCTTTTTGCCATATTTCTTATTCTTTTTATATACTCTTGCCTCTGAGACACAGAAATAGCATTTCTCGCATCTAACAGGTTGAAAACATGCGAGGATTTTATTATCTGTTCGTAAGCTGGAAGGTAAAGACTCTTTTCAGCAAGTCTAAAAAATTCCTTCTCATAGTCATCAAAATGCCTAAATAGCATTTCAACATCAGCTTCTTCAAAATTGTATATGGATTGTTGCCGTTCATTTTCAAGGAAAACTTCTCCGTATGTGAGATTCTCATTCCATTTCACTTCAAAAACATTGTCAACCCCCTGCAAAAACATTGCAAGTCTTTCAACACCGTAGGTTATCTCCAGGGGGATTTCTTTTAATGGAATTCCCCCGATCTGCTGGAAATATGTGAACTGTGTAATCTCCATTCCATCAAGCCACACTTCCCAACCTACTCCCCAAGCACCAAGAGTTGGCGATTCCCAGTTATCCTCAACAAACCTAATGTCATGTTTCTTTGGATCTATACCTAAGGCCTTTAAAGATTCTATGTAAATTTCTTGAGAGTCCTTGGGAGACGGTTTTATTATCACTTGAAATTGAAAATACCTT
>JAMOOR010000177.1 GCA_027065235.1 Thermotogaceae bacterium
ACTGGAAAAGACGAACCTTCGTGAAAGGGGATTCGTCGGTTGCGTGATAAACTGTGGAGATTAACACCTATTGAAAGAAGATTGATCATAATCGGTCTTATAGGATTCTTTTTCCTTCTAGGTCTGGTTCTAGAAAATGGTATGGAGAGAAACACAGGTGAAAAAACCAACTATTCACCACCAGAGAAATCTCCATTTCCTATTGATATCAACTCTGCCACTGAAGAACTATTAGAAAAAATTCCAGGTATCGGTAAAGCAAAGGCTTCAGACATTGTAGAGTACAGAAATAAATTAGGTGGTTTCAAAACTTGGGATGATCTTTTAATGGTTCCGGGCATCGGAGAGAAGACGTTGGAGAAAATGAAGAAGTACATAAAGCCCTTACAAAAAATAGAGGATGAAAAGCATCAAACCAATGACACAAACAAAGCTATAAACGCTGAATCTAAAATGAAAGGTTCCAGAAAACTTGTAAACATAAACACCGCATCAAAAAGAGAATTGATGGAACTCCCAGGAATAGGCGAAGTAAAGGCACAAAGAATAATAGAATATCGTCCATTTAAAAACCCCAGGGATCTTCTAAAAGTTCCAGGAATTGGTGAAAAAACTTTGGAAAAAATAAAAGATTTAATCACTTTTTGATTAAAAATCTCGTTTTTGATTAAAAACATATTTTGTATATGGTGCTAGAATTGTCACTAGACAGTTTTGTTAATCCAATCACACAAATGGGGGTGAAATAATGCCAAGTTTAAAAGTAGGAATAATAGGTGCAGGTAGTGCGGTTTTTTCCTTAAGAGTTATTACAGATCTTATAAAAGCGGGAGTTTTCGATGGGAGTCATGTTACTCTAATGGATGTCGATGAGAAAAGATTGAACAATGTCGAAATCTTAGCTAAAAAAATCTCTGAATTTTTTGGAGCAAATCTTACATTTGAGAAAGCCCTTGATGTGGACAAAGCGATTGTTGATAGTGATTTCGTGATAAATACTGCTCTTGTTGGAGGACATTCTTATTTGGAAAAGGTTAGAAAGATAGGAGAAAAGCACGGATACTATAGGGGAATAGAAGCCCAGGAATTCAACATGGTTTCTGATTACTATACGATAACGAATTTTAACCAACTCGATTACTTCGTGACTATAGCTAAAAAGATTGTAAAGCTATCTCCAAAAGCATGGCTTATTCAGGCGGCAAATCCTGTTTTTGAAGGAACCACGCTTATAACAAGGGCAGTACCTGAAGTTAAAGTAGTTGGTTTTTGTCATGGATATCATGGAGTTCACTTAATAATGGAGAAGCTTGGGATGGAAGAAAAAGATGTTGATTGGCAGGTGGCTGGTTTTAACCATGCAATTTGGTTGAATAGATTCCTTTACAAGGGCGCGGATGCCTATGAAAAGATCTGGAGTTTAAAAGAAAGGATCGTTGAAAATTGGAAACCAAAGGAACCCTTTGACGATCAATTTTCTCCCATGGCATTTGAAATGCTTTCATTTTACGGATTGATGCCTATTGGAGATACCGTTAGAAACAGCTCTTGGAGATACCATAGAGATCTTGAGACAAAAATGAGGTGGTACGGCAAACCATGGGGAGGAGCTGATTCAGAGCTCGGCTGGAAATGGTATCAAGAAAGACTTACAGAAATTGTCAACGCAATGGATAAACTTGCAAAGATTATAAGAGAAAATCCAAACATCAACCTTGGAAGTGAAAGCACTATCAAAGAGTACTTTAAAACTACAAAGATTTCTGATGTTTACGAAAGATTCCAGAACATCTTGAATCCAGAGGAAATGAGTGGAGAGCAGCATATACCGTTTATGATGGCAATAGCTGCTGGAAAACCACAGAGACTTGTGGTAAACATACCGAACAATGGAGTGATAAAGGACATTCCTGATGATGTAGCGGTCGAAATTCCCGCACTTGTTGACGAAAACGGAATTTACCCAGAAAAGATAGAACCGCAACTTCCAAACAGAATAATTCGTTATTAT
>JAMOOR010000178.1 GCA_027065235.1 Thermotogaceae bacterium
AAGAAGCACCAGACCTTCTTCTTGGTCGCATAAATTATACTGTTTGGTCAGATGTTTTCATCTGTCCAAATTGCACACAAGAAGTAATTTTTTGGGAAGCAGCGGTGGATAGGAAAAACGGTAAGGTGTTTAAAGAATTTCCCTGCCCGCATTGTGGAGCTAAACTTACTAAAACAGGTATGGAGAGAGCCTGGGAGACAAAGTATGACTCAGCTCTTAAGCAAACTATCCGTCAAGCAAAACAGGTGCCTGTGCTTATAAACTATACTTTTGGTGGAAAACGGTATGAAAAAACTCCCGATGCATTTGACTTGGCTTTGATAAAAAAAATTGAAGAAAGTGAGATTCCATACTGGTTTCCTACTTATCCTATGATGTTTAAAGGTGAGAAATGGGGAGATACTTGGCGTGCTGGTATTCATGCTGGCATTACTCATGTGCATCATTTTTACACCCGGAGAAACCTGTGGGTGCTGGGAGCATTTATAGAAAAAGGAAAATCTGTGAATCAAAAACTACTTTGGATAGTTACAGCTGTTACAGAAGGATCATCTCGATTAAATCGTGAAAGACCTTTTGGTTTGCCAAGCAAACTATCAGGAACGCTTTATGTAAGCTCAATGATTAGAGAAATAGATGCTATAAGTTTTCTAAAAAGAAAAATTGAAAAATATCAAAGTAAAGGGAAGAGTTTTTTCACAATAACGGATTGTCAATCTACAACTTTTTTCCCAATTCCATCTAATTTCATAGACTACATTTTCACTGACCCACCCTTTGGCGGAAACCTTATGTATTCAGAACTAAACTTCCTCTGGGAGGCTTGGCTTAGAGTTTTCACCAATAACAAACCTGAAGCGATAGAAAACAAAACTCAAGGAAAGGGGCTTCTCGAATATCAGGAGCTTATGACGCAGTGCTTCCGAGAATATTATCGGGTGCTGAAGCCCGGAAGATGGATGACTGTTGAGTTTCACAACTCTAAGAATGCTGTGTGGAATGCTATTCAAGAGGCTCTGCAGAAAGCAGGCTTTGTGGTGGCGGATGTTCGTGTTCTTGATAAAAAACAGGGCACATTTAAACAGGTAACAAGCAGTGGTGCAGTAAAACAAGACCTTATCATCTCTGCCTATAAGCCAAATGGTGGGCTTGAGGAACGTTTCAAGCTTACTGCCGGGACAGAAGAAGGAGTCTGGGATTTTGTTCGCACGCATCTTGAAAAACTTCCTATGCCCAAGATGTGTAATGGTGAGCTTGAAGTTATCGCCGAGCGACAGCAGCATCTCCTTTTTGACCGCATGGTAGCTTTTCATGTTCAGCGTGGAGTGCTTGTGCCTCTCTCTGCTGCTGAGTTTTATGAGGGACTGAGGCAACGTTTCCCTGAGCGTGATGGAATGTTTTTTACACCTGATCAGGTTGTGGAATATGATAAACTTCGTCTTAAAGCTGAAAGAGTGCAACAGCTTAAGCTTTTCGTAGTGGATGAATCTTCTGCCATCCAATGGCTAAGAAAAGAGCTTACAAACAAACCCCAAACTTTCCAGGAACTTCATCCTAAATTTTTGAAAGAAATTCAGGGCTGGGTAAAATATGAAAAACCCCTTGAGCTTTCAGAACTCCTTGAGGAAAACTTCCTTATGTATGATGGTACTGGTCCTATTCCAAAACAAATTGTTTCTTGGATGAAAAAATCTGAACATCTCCGTGAAAAAATCTGTGCTATAGAAGCTGAAAAGGGAGAAACTGGCGATATGGGACTTGAAACAGACGACTCTGAGCTTATTAAAGTTGCTAAAGACCGCTGGTATGTCCCAGATCCAAACAAGGCAAAAGACTTGGAGAAGTTAAGAGAAAAGCGTCTTCTTAAAGAATTTGAAGAATATAAAGCTTTTACAGGAAGAAGACTCAGAGTTTTTCGCACCGAAGCCCTTCGTGCAGGCTTTAAAAAAGCTTGGCAGGAAAAGGACTACCAAACTATTATAGAAGTTGCCAAAAAAAT
>JAMOOR010000179.1 GCA_027065235.1 Thermotogaceae bacterium
TGTTATAATGAAATCAGAGGAAGGGTATTGAATTAACACACATGAAGCTGAAAGAAATTTTCTTTTTTATAGTTTTAATTGTGATACTGTTGTTTTTCGCTACAAAGAGAGAAAAGTAGCGGATCAGAATGGATAGATGTAAAGTTGAACGTTGATGAACTTAAAAGGATTCAAGACAGAGTGGATGACGGACACTTCCCTGGCTATTTGGATCCAAAAAATGTTGTGTATGAATTCGCTTGTAGTAATCATTTCATTATCAAAGACAAATCAAGCGTGCATTGCAAAAAGATTGGCAATAACGGAGAGCTTTTTTGCAGTCTTTCTTTAGTTGGAGGTAAAATCCTCGAAACGATTTTATTCAAGCCTGTAAGGCAAGATTCAACTGGGATATGGGTCGTTAGATCTTATAGGATCAAAAAGAAACTATTCAAGACACCTTTTTAAGTTCATTTACAGCCCATCTTATAGCTTTCTTGACAGGTAATGATTTATCATTTTTGACTCTTTCCAGTATTTCGAGGAAATATCCCTTTTTCTTCGGCATCTTTGGAGCAAGATACGCTATAGTGGCGATCGGAAGGCGGCGTTTCCATGGATTGTCACTTTCAAGGTAAGCGCACAGAACATCGAAGTAGCTTTCATCAGCTATACACAAAGGTTTTGTTATCTTCATAGCGAGCTGGTCACAAGTTTCCCAATCACCTATGAAATCTGACACTTTATTGACAAATTCTTTCTTCAACCGATCGTCCTTTATAAATGAAATTAATCCAATAAAAAAGAGCCTAACGGCTCTTCCCGATTTCACTCCAAAGACAAGCTCCTTCTCATTTTCCATAGACTTTTTCCAGAGGTTCAGCAGGAAATCCAGGTTTATCTGTGGCTTTTCCTTTGCTACGAGCTTTGACAGTTTGATTATCGAAGGAGTTTTTATTATGGAATGAACTTCCGTCCTTTCCTTTTCTAGAGCTTTAAATATTTCATCGTAAAGATTTTCTTCGTTCTTTGATAGAAGTTCAGCGATCTTTTTCGCCACTTCTTTCGTCATTCTATTTCGTTCCTCATTCCTATTTCGTTCAATATTATGAAATCTTTCTCTCTCCACTTCTCTTTTACCTTAACGAAAAGATCAAGAAAGACTTTTCTTCCTGTTAAAAATTCAAGTTCTTTCCTCGCCATGGATCCTATCTTCTTTATCATCTGTCCGCCTTTGCCTATGAGAATCCCCTTTTGGCTTTTTCTTTCAACATATATATCAGCTCTTATATAGAGAACCCCATTTTCCCTTTCTTTCACCTCTTCCACAATAACAGCTGTGGAATGGGGAACTTCCTCCCTCGTTAAAAGGAATATCTTCTCTCTTATGAGTTCTGCAGCCATAAAGGAGAGCGGTCTGTCAGTTATCATATCTTCTGGATAAAACTTAACTCCTTCTTCTAAATTGTCCTTTATAACCTTTAAAAGCTCGCTTATTCCCTCTCCAGTCTTTGCAGATGTGAAAACACCGCCGACCACATTCTTCACTGTTCCTTTCGCTTTGTCCATCAAGATCTGAGCATCTTCCATTTCTATAAGGTCGATTTTGTTCACATCTATGATGGTTTTGGCACCGGATTTGTTTATAATATCTGCTATGTTATCTTCCGGTTCACCCCAGCCCCTTTCACCATCCAAAACGAAAAGAATAAGGTCGACACCCTTTAGCGCTGCAGTTGCCGCCTTTACCATGAATTCTCCAAATCTATGGAGCGGTTTGTGGATTCCCGGTGTGTCAACGAAGATTATTTGACTGTCCTCATCGTTGTAGATCACATTTATTCTGTTTCTCGTTGTTTGGGGCTTTTCTGTAACTATCACTACTTTCCTTCCGAATATAGCGTTTATAAGACTTGATTTTCCCACATTGGGCCTTCCTGCAAGACCAACAAAACCTACTTTCACAAGATCCCTCCTCACTCTTTCAACACTACAACTTTATTTTTGCCTGTTCTTTTCGCAACATAAAGTGCCTCATCTGCAGCTTCTATTATCTCAAGAACAGTCCTTTTTGTCTTGCCATTCTTAGATGAGGCCACACCAATGCTCACCGTTATCCTCAAATCATCGTGGATCTTTGTCCAATCGTTTTTCTCAACATTCTCTCTGAACCTTTCTACAGCTTGACGAGCTTTTTCAAGATCGGTATTTATCATACCTATTATGAATTCCTCTCCACCGTACCTTCCAACTATATCCACTTCCCTGAAAGAATTTCTCATTATCTTTGCAAGCTCTTTTAAAACCTCGTTTCCGATAGGATGTCCGTAAGTGTCGTTTACCTTCTTGAAGTTGTCTATATCTACCATCGCTATGCTTAAGACTTGTGTGTTCCTCCTCGTTAAAGTAAAGTACTCAGACAATTTCTCCATAACGGCCCTGTAGTTCAAAAGGCCTGTGAGCTCATCATACCTTGCCTGCTTTAAAGCGATGGAGTGAGATATCAGAAGCTTAAACAACTTCCCTATATGACTTGTTATCTCCCTTAGAATTTCTTCACCCTCTTGCGGTATATTTCCCTCTATCGCTAAAACTCCTATTTCCTGATCATTTTCATCTTTAAACAGGTAATATTTCATCTCTGGAATGTAACTTCCAGGACTTGAAATATCTCCAAAGTATTTCCATTCAGTGGGAAGTGTAGGTTTTGAAAATCTTGAAAACAGCATCTCCTTAAGCTTTGGTATATCAACCCGGTTTTCTTTGGAAAATACAAAGAGCCTTCCTTCCTGAGGACTTAGCACCATTATTGCAAGGGTTTTTGGAAAGATGAGCTGATCTATGAAGTCAGATAATTTCCAAAATATGTACTCTTCATCAGATAAGTATCCGAAGAGCGAATAAATTTCATTTTTAACGGTTTCTTTGAATATAATGTTTTCAAGAAGATTGTTCACTTCATCGAATTTGGGTTTATGATCTTTTTTCAGAAGTTCTGGGTGGCTTTTGTAGTTTTTATTCAAAATTTCTTTAACAAATGCTGCAATTTCCCCTTGAGGATCCTCTTTTCTGAGAAAATCCGTTGCTCCCGCTTTAAGCGCCCAAAATTTGTTTAAGGTTTCTCCAAGAGATGTCATTATTATAATTCCGGCATCCTTAAAGGCCTCTTCGTTCCTTAGGAGCCTGCATAGAGTGTAGCCCTTCATAACGGGCATCTCAACATCAGTGAATATCACATCCGGAACAAACTCCATAGCCTTGTTATAACCGTCAAGTCCATCTTCTGCGGTTAGAACCTCGTGGCCATCCTCCTTTACAACTTCAGATATAAAAATTCTCCACAACATGCTATCGTCAACAACTAAGACCTTTTTCTTACTCATTATCGATTCCCCCTATTTATCTTAGATTCTCAAGAAGCATTGCGATATCGATCCAACTCCTTTTTGAAGACCTTGAAACTTCTTCAGCTACGAGTTCTGGAAGATGGGAGAATCTCGCATCTTGCTGAACAATGACTCTCCCACCAGCACTTGTAACTTCCTTCGCTCCTTCAACTCCATCCCTTCCAAGTCCGCTCAAAACTATAGCAACAGCGTCGTCTTTTAAGAATTTCGCAGCACTTTTGAAGAGTCTGTCTATACTCGGAGCAATTGTTCCAATAGGATCCTCTGTTGCAACAACTTCTCTTCCCAAGAGCACTATATCTTTACCTCCAGCTGGTATGTAAATGGTTGATGGGCTTATCATATCCTTGTTTCTTACAACTTGAACATTCCATTTTATCTGAGAAGACAGCCATTTTGCAAAGCCTTCCACATCTTCTGTTGTATTATGCTGAGCTACTACAACAGGAACATGGAGAATCTTCACATTTTGGAATAGATTTTTAAGGGTCTCTGGTCCTCCCGCAGATACACCAATAACGACTACCTTCATCTTTACTCCTCCAGAAATCTTATGAGACTTTCTATAGCCTCTCCTTTTTGTATAAACTCATCCGCGCCATATTCTTTAGCTTTAGGGTAATAAACATCGTAATCTTCCGCCGTTATCATTGCAACCTTTATGTTCCTATCCTTTGACTTTACCAGCTTAAGAAGATCTATACCGCTTCCATCGGGAAGATTGATATCTAAAAGTGCAAAATCGAATGTTTTCTTTTCTATAAGCTGCTTTCCTTCTTCAAAAGAACTTCCTTCAATTGCTTCATATCCTAATTTTTCAACAGTTCTTTTTAGGACTATCCTTGTAAGTGGTGAATCGTCCACTATAAGTACTCTCTTTCTCTTTATACTTTCCTTGCCTTTTGTTGGCATAGTTGAAGGATCAACTATAGGAACTGGATACCTGTAAAGTCCGAAGGCAAAACCTTTTATGAAAGGTATATCCATTAAAGAAGACTTGACTGAAGCTTCTCTTATTCCAATTATTTCGTCGATAGCAACTGCGGAATCTTTTGCAACAATGGCTTTTCTAAACTCATTCGTGTTAAAGTCTTTCACTATGTAATTCTTATCTTCGATATTCACATAAGTTTTTCCTTCGAGTTCAAAGATCTCTGGGTTCGATATAACCTCTTCAACATCAGAAAGATTTATTCCGAACATCTTTTCTCCTCTTCTTACAACAAGAACTTTCTTTAGATACCTTCCAACGGGAAGTTTTATATGAAACTTCGTTCCTTTCCCCTTTACTGAAGTTACCTCTATTTCCCCTCCCATGCTCTCTATAGCGCTTTTAACAACATCAAGCCCTACTCCCCGCCCACCTTTTGATGATGCTTTGTCAAGCGTGGAGAATTGAGGCATGAAGATAACTTTAAAAGGATCTGTTTCTGTCATACCAATGCTTTTTGCCTTTTCCACAACCTTGTCTACATCTATTCCCTTTCCATCATCTTCAACTACGACATTTAAAACATCGGAATCTATCCATGCCCTCACTATTACTTTGCCTGTTTCATCCTTGCCTTTGTTCTTTCTTTCGTCCGGATGTTCTATACCGTGAACAACAGCGTTTCTTACAAGGTGTATCAAAGAATCCCTCAAAACCTCTGCGTGCTTTCTTGTTACCCTCGCCTGAGAATCTATCTTTAAGATGAGTTTTGCTTTCTTTCCAAGTTCCGTGGCGTCCATAAGAACATATCTATCAAAGCCTTCAACAATCTCTTCTATAGGGATGTAGATTATCTTTTCGTAGAAGTCGAAAAATAGCTTTTTAAGTGATCTCAAGTTGGAGGATATCGCAGTTCTATCTTGAGAAATAATACTTGACTCAAGCTCAACCAAGTTATCCATAGCTCTTTCCAAAAAACTCTTCAAATCCTCAGAGAATTTTATGGTTTGAGATTCCCTCTTTACCTTCTTCTTTCCCTCAAGTATATCCTCTATATCTTTTATATCTTCTTCCGTTAAGTCCATTTCTTTCGACGAAATAAAGTCAACTACTTCGCTTATTCTTGTTGTTATAGTGGGATCAGCTGGTGTATTCTTCCATCTTCGAAGATAGTCTTCCAGTCTATGAAAAACCTTTTGAAAGTTATTAAATCCAACAAGACCAGAAGAACCTTTAAGCGTGTGAAAGGCCCTGAAAACCTCTTCCACTGCCTTGCCATCTGATGGATCTTCTAAAAGTTTCGTTAAACCTTTTTGTATAACAGAAATTTTATCCTTAAACTCTTTAAAGAAAAGGTCCTTTAAATCCATCGCAAAAGCTCTCCTATATTCCCTTCGTTATAAACCTTGTATCTAATGCCATCCACAAGGGCGAACGTCCCTTCATCTGACTTTTCAAATTTCACATCTTCCGCTTGCACCCTGGTGCAAGGTATGGCTCCATCCTCCAGTATAACTATCCATTTTGCGTTTTTGACTGGTTTTTTCCATACTACCGGCATGGGATTTCCTTCAAAGTAGGTAAAGCCATATATATTTCCATAGTGAAATTTTCCCGCAGAATTTATGTTTTGAACTTCCTTCACTATATGTTTAGGAAGAACAAATTTTTCCGAATCAACTTCTACAAGAAAGGCCTTAACTCCAGACTTTTCTTCCTTTTGGAAAACCTCTATCGTTTCCTCATGCCTTTTTATATCTATTTCAATTTCTGGGGGGACCTTTGGTAAATTGCTAAAGAACTTATCTTCAAGAAGATAAACCGTCGTGCCATTCAGCATGAAAGATCTTTCGAAATTTTCTCTCAATACTCCTTCGACTTCCATAAATTCTTCTACTTTGTAAATTCCGTCCATATCATAAACCCCAACGGCAAAACCGTTTTTCAGAACTACAAAGGTTTTTATCTCCTTTCCACCCAAAAGTTCATTTATTGCAACCACAGAGTATATTCTTCCATCGTAAACTATCGCACCAAGAAGATTGTCAGGCTTTTGAGGAATTTCATACACCTCAAACTGCCCAACACCCACAACTTCTTTGACATTAAAACCCACATAAGCTTTTTCGGATGCTCTGCATATAAGAACTCTCACAATATCACCTTCGCTATTGAATTTAAAAACTGATCGTTTGGATTTAATAAAAGAGCCTTCTTTAAAACCTTTCGCGCTTCATCGTCTCTGTTTAAATTAAGAAGAGCTGTTATGTGATAATTAACAATCTCCTTACTTTCCACACCAAAATCATAAGCGTTTTCTATCCATATGAGCGCCTCTTCATACATCCTACCATTTATAAGCTGCTTTACCATATTCACATAATCTTTACTCGTCTTTATTATATAATTTTCAAAGAAGTTTATTTCATCTTCGTAGTCTATCTTTGCTTTTGGCGATTTCTTTCTCCAGAATATGCTGTCCATAACTTTAACCGGTTCAAAAACTTCCAACATCTCCTCGTATATCTCTCCTCTTCCCAGCACCACATAGCCATCATCACTCAAAAGCCTATGAATTTTTCTGATCACTTCGCTCAAAATTTCCCTTCGAAGGTATATCAAAACCCTTCTCACAAATATGAAGTCGAATCTGTCTTTGCTTTCAAAATTTGTGATATTCTCTGCAAAAAAATGAGCGTTTTCTTTATATAAATCTTTAACGGCATATCTATTGCCCACTTTATTAAAGTAAATATTTATGTCGCTCTCTTTAACCTTTCTTAACTTCCACTTGTCGTACATCCCCACTCTTGCAATATTTATTCTCTCCTCGCAAGCATCTATTCCCAACATGTAAGGCTCCGTCCATTTTTTAGCTACAATTGAAAAGGTGTAAACCTCTTCTCCTTCCGAACATCCTAAGCTCAGCATCTTCACGCTTTTAAATGATGAGAGGATGCGATCTATGGCCTGCCATGTTGGAGAATCACGAAAAAAGTAGCTTTCGCCGATATCAAGGAGGTTCTTAGCAACCGTGTAGGACGCCTCTTCGGAAAGGTTAAGTTTTCTAACCTCATCTATAACATTTTTTATATGATTTCTATCAAGTTTTAAACCATAAAAGTCCACCAAACTTAAGACAATCTTTTCTGCGTCAACCAAGCCATCACCACCGCCAATAAAAATGATAACATAACAGAATATACACTGGTCAATTCAACACTTGGAAACTTAGAGACGACTTGAAACAGCTTAATTATAGGAAATTCAAATGGCTTAAGTCCACAGAATAAAATCTTAGAGAAATTTTCAAAGCCAAGAATATTTAAAAATGAAAACACAGCACCCGAGAATACAAGGAGACTTATGTATGGCGATACAACAAGTGAAATTATTGGTGAAAGAAAATTTATTTTGTTGAAAAACAGAGCAGAGAACGGTAGAGAATAAAGATAAGCCCAGAACGGTACCATGTACCATTTCTCTTTATTCTTTAAAGAGATTAATATGCCAAAAGTTGCAGAATATGACATTAAAAACGACGGAGAAAATACGATGTAAACATCTTCCAAAAGCGAAATAAGAGCTGCTATTCCAAGGACATTCAATATAGAAATCGGATAATCTATCAACTTGAAAATCACCCATACAGTTATGAAGATAAGCGCTCTTATTGCCGATGGAGAAGGCCCGCTTTGCAAAGCCAACATGAAGGTTACCAAGAGCGATAAGGGATACACAATGAACATATTTGATGTAAAAGAAGAAACTAGGATCAACGCCAGGGTGAAATATATTCCTATATGAAATCCTGATACGGCAAATATGTGAGAAACTCCCGCTTTTCTGGCTATCTCGTCGGATGTTGAGGTAAGCATCTTTGCGGTTAAAGTGTTTATATTTTCAATATTTCTCCGTTTTTTCCATATATAAAGTTTTAATCTATAAAACGGATTTGAATCAAGAGGAAAAGCATGGCATTCAGAGAGCTTGTACTCAGGATAGCGATTTTCTTTAAACTCAATATTTGTGCAGTAAACCCTTCCCCCAGAATTCAATTTTGCATATCCATTTCCTGGTATTCTTCTCCACCCATCCCCATCCCAAACTTTTATGTTTTTAACTACCGCAATATCTCCTTTTAAAGAATTTACCATGCCTAAAACCTCACCATGGGCTGAGGGTCTCAATGAGAGAATTGCGCCTATCATTAAAAAAGCTGCTGCTACGATCAACTCTTTTCTTTTTGAAAACAATAAAAAAGAAGCTGCCCCTAAAAGTACGCTTAGGGGCAGACCAATTGTTTTAAGAAGAGCACCTATTGATAAAAATAACGAACCTACAAGAAAAAAGGCATTCATGCTCCGTATTTCTCAAGCCTTTGTGCGTGAGCGAGCATAAGCATCATTGAATCAACCGCATAGAAAGTTCCTAAAACACCTCGTGCACACTCAAACTCATCAAACTTTTCTGAAGCGCCTTTTCTTACGAATTTTGACCTTATCATGTATGGCACAGGATGCCAGCTATGAGATTTCATAAGACATGGAGTTGAGTGGTCTCCTGTAACCACTATCACATCGGGATTAAGCTTTAGAAGTTTTGGGATGTTCCTATCAACTTCTTCTATGACCTTTACTTTCGCCTCGAAGTTGCCATCTTCGCCATAAGAATCTGTTTTCTTAATATGGAGGTAGAAAAAGTCAAAATCATTCCAATGCTTCTTCAATGTTTCAAATTCATCATCGACAGTTGTTCCAGCATCTAAAACTTCCATACCAACGAGTTTTGCTATTCCTTTATACATAGGATAGGTTGCGATGGCTGCAGATTTTACTTTGTAGACATCAGAAAACTGTGGCAATCTTGGATACTTAGAAAATCCCCTCAAAAGTGCCCAGTTCATCTTCGGTTGATCTTTCAAGACTTCACCGATTCTCTTTATGAGCTTATTTACAATTTCCGCCATTCTCTCAGCTTCCGGTTTTAGGGCTTTAGCCCATTCCATTTCTTTTCCTTCTTTTTGAGGATCAGCATCACTGACAGCATCGGACAAACCATCTGCTGTGAATTTAACAACGAACCTGTGTTCCTTACCCGGATAGAAGGTCACTTTTACCCCATCTATCTCCTTTATGTTCTCATTTAATATCTCAACTACCTTTGCACTCTCCTCCGTTGGGGGTCTTCCTGCTCTTCTGTCAATTACCACCCCATCTTTTATGGTGGCGAAATTTCCCCTTGCAACAACATCCTTCTCTCCAACTTCAACACCAGTTCCAAGTGCTTCCAAGATTCCTCTACCAATCTGGTATTTTATGGGATCGTATCCAAATAAAGATAGGTGCCCTGGTCCACTTCCTGGTGTCACACCGTAAACAACCGGTATGGTCTGGCCAAGCTCACTTTCTTTTGCCAACGCATCAAGGTTCGGAGTGCTGGCTGCCATAAGTGGTGTTTTACCATCAATTGGCAGATCTCCAATACCATCCATAACAAGAAGGACGAGCTTCGTTTCATTTTTCGTTACTATACTTTTGAGTATTTCGTGTCTATCCATCACTTCACCTCCCACTTTTCTTTTTCTACAAGTAGCTGCACCATTTCCGTTGCTTCTTCAACGCCCAAACCACTTCCTATCAGTAGGTTCTTTTTAAGTAGCTATAAAACTCCTCTTTTTTTATCCTTAAGAAGCCCGTCTTTATTAAATTGTGATAGCTCCACCACAAGGTATTCATATTTTGGCGTATACTTTTCAAATCCTTTTGTATAATCTATTTTATCACTTATGTTCTTCGCTGGTGTCCATCTTCCATCTCCCGTGTAGAAGACTATCGGTATAACTTGTGGGTATTTGAAGTCTTTCCTCCTTATTTACGCCGTATTCATCGACGAGGTCGGGAAGGAACATTTTTGTTCCTTGATGCCTTTTTACTATATTTCAATAATTTTCCCATTCTCAATCATATAATCTTTCAAATCTTTGTAAATCTTGTTCGTCTTTAAAGTAGAAAGATCTCCTACCATTATCAATTTACTTTTAGCCCGAGTTATGGAGACATTGAGCCTCCTTATATCATTTAAAAAACCCATTTCGCCACTACGGTTGCTCCTGACAAATGAGATTATTATCACTTCTCTTTCCTGCCCTTGAAAGCCATCCACACTGCTAACCTTGACTTTTTCTGATATTTTCTTTGATATAAGCTCTACCTGATCATCATAAGGCGTTATTATTCCTATTTCTTCATTCGGGACTCCCATCCTCAAGAGCCCCT
>JAMOOR010000180.1 GCA_027065235.1 Thermotogaceae bacterium
ATGAGTTATCTCCATGTATGCATCATCCACGACAACAGCAAAATTGTAGGTTGGAAGTCCATTTGATCTCATGATGGCAAAATCCCCTATGGTTCCTTTTTTAAATACAACTTCGCCTTTAACCACATCTTTGAAGGAGTATTCCTTATCCGGCATTTTGAAGTATATAGCAGGCTTTAGACCTTTTTCTTCATACTCTTTTCTTCTTTCTGGAGTATCGTAAACGGAGAGCATTTCTTGGTTGTAGTGTGGAGGTTTTCCTTGTGATAAGAGCTTCTCTCTTATCTTCTCAATTTCCTCCGGGTAAGCGTAAACATAGTAGGCTTTTCCTTCATCAACGAGTCTTTGCGCAACTTCCCCGTAAAGATCGAGTCTTTCACTCTGGCGGTAAAACTCATCCCACTCAAGAGAAAGCCATTTCATGGCGTCTATTAGTCTTTCTTCATATTCTTTTTTTGACCTTTCTATATCGGTATCTTCGATTCTAAGTATGAACTTTCCTCCTTTCTTCTTTGCAAAAAGGAAGTTATAAAGAGCTGTTCTTGCTCCACCTACATGAAGGTATCCTGTTGGGCTTGGTGCGAATCTAACTCTTACCATGTCTCTTTTCCCTCCATTTCCCAAGCTGAAAATTCAAATGGAAATTTAACGGGTTTTCCAGTTAAGTGTGATTTGTAAATGGCGAGGACTATGTCAACGGCTTTTCTTCCTTCCTCACCCGGAACAGCCGGGTCTCTGCCTTGATCGATAGATTCGTAAAAGTCTCTGTAAAGAGGAATATGCCCAAAACCATAGACCGTGTCAGGATCGGGCAGTTTCATGAAGGGATGGGAATCTTCATTTTCAAATCTCCAAACTTCTATTCTATTCACCGCAAGACCACCAAGCTTTACCGTGCCCTTCTCCCCAAATATGGATAGAGTCTCTTCAAGGTTTTTCGGGTATATAACACTCGTTCCTTCCAGTATTCCAACTGCACCATTTCTGAATTTTATAACGGCTGCGCCAAAGTCTTCCGCCTCTATATATGGATGATTGAAGTTCTCAAGGTGGCCGTAAACTTCTTTCACATCCCCACCAAGCATCCATTGAAGAAGGTCTATGTTATGGGTTGATTGGTTCATCAGGACCCCCCCATCACTTCTCCATTTTCCTCTCCATTCAGCTTGTTTGTAGTAATCTTCGTTTCTGTTCCACCTTATAGAAGCAACTCCGTAGAATATCCTTCCGAAATCCCCGCTCTCTATCTTCTTCCTCAACTCCTGAACGGGTGGGTTGAATCTGTTCTGGAAGGATACTGCTAATTTTAGATTTTTTCTTCTTGAAAGCTCTATCATCTCGTCCATATGTTTCGTTGAGAGCGCCATCGGTTTTTCTAAAAGAACATGCTTGCCACTTTCCAAAGCTTCTATTGTTAACGGATAATGTGCATCGCTGCTTGTTGCTATGGCTACTGCGTCGATGTCTTTTCTTTTAAAAAGTTGAGAAGCGCTGGTAGTGATTTCTGGTTTCTTTCCAGCCCTTTCGTAATAAAGTTTTGAGAGATGGTGCGCTTTATCTTCAACCAGGTCGCAGACAGCCACAAGCTCAAATATGTCAGAATTCTCCAAGAGAGCCTCCAAATGTTTCTTTGTTGCGATCCTTCCCGCTCCTATAAGAGCTATCCTTATCTTTTCCAAAGCTTGCTCCCTCCTTCATTTTGCTGTAGAGCGAATAGTAAAATCCTCTTTTGTCCATAAGCTGCTGGTGGGTTCCAACCTCGACGATCTCTCCTTTATGGAGGACATATATTATCTTAGCATCTTTTACCGTTGATAACCTATGGGCTATGGTTATAACGGTTCTTTCCTTTGAGAGTTCTTCCAGTGTTTGTTGTATTCTGGCTTCCGTTGAAGCGTCTACAGAAGCTGTAGCTTCATCGAGTATCAGAATTTTTGCGTTGAAGAGTATGGCCCTTGCAAGAGCGATGAGTTGCCTTTCTCCTGCCGATAA
>JAMOOR010000181.1 GCA_027065235.1 Thermotogaceae bacterium
ATGGAATTTTTTACTTTAAACCGCATAAAGATTACCTTGATTCCATTAAAGATGTTTTTGGTTGCTCTTTCTTCGATGCTTGCAGATTGATAAATTACCCTAAAAAATTCAAAATAAGCTTGCAAGTTTTCTACGAACTTTTTGTAAACTTCGATGCTGTGGAGATCGATGAAAAGAGCTTTTCTTACGGGAGCAGATACGGGGGAGTAAGCGTTCAATTAGATAGGACTTTTAGATACAGTGAAAATATTGAAGATGAAATCAAAATCTTCTTAGAAAATCTTATCTTTGGAGAGCCTACAGGAGCATTTGGTGGGCTTGATTCGGAAGTCATTCAGATGAAGCAGATGATGGAAAAGGCGGAAAAGGAACTTTTGATAAATTCTGGGAGACTTCTATTTTACAGTCCTGTTTCAAAGTACGATTTTCTTAGCAAAAAGGAAAGTTTTATTGCCAAGTTCAAAAACGGCACTTCAAAGCTTTCTGATACTCCCCTTGAAATCGCGCTAAATGTTAAATCTGGAGGTGAAGGGATTTGATAAAAGTAGGAATAGTTGGTTTTCCATTCTCTGGGAAAACCACTCTTTTAAAACTTCTTGGAATAATAAGCGGAGCTTCCCATGTGGAGGATAAGGTGTTAGCAAAGGTTCCTGATAAAAGAATAGATAGACTCGTTGAAATATACAATCCAAAAAAGATTTCTCCAGTTTCAATGGAGTTTATAGAGATAGGCTCCATCGATCCGGCAGCGAAAGAAAAGGAAAGAATTGCCACTATCGTTAAACTCCAAGAAGTCGATACGCCCCTGATAGTCCTAAAAGCTTTCAAAAGTGACATGGCACCAGATGTTGAAGGTTACGAAACGGCTGATAAACAGCTGGAATATATATTGGAAGAGTTCTTGATAAGAGACTTGTCAATACTGGAGAATAAAATTGACAAGCTCAAAAATGCAAAAAGGAAACTCACAAACATCGAAGAAATAGAGCTCAAGATTGTCGAGAAAGTAAAGAGCTATCTTGAAGAGAATGGAAACCTCTTAGGCCTCGAGCTAACAGAAGATGAAAGAAAAATGATTCAAGGATATTCTCTAAACTCGATGAAAAACATGGTTGTACTTGTAAATGTTGGAGAAGACGGAATAAAAGGTGATTATGAAGGAAAAGAAAAGGTGGAAAAAATTTGTAAAGAAAGAAATATGGGGCTTGTCGTCCTTCCCGTTGGCATAGTTAAAGAGCTCATGGAACTTGACGAAGAAGAAAGGGAAATATTTATACAAGAATACGGGCTTGAGGATTTCGGGCTTGAAGATTTAATGAAAAGGATCTTTGACGCAACAGGAATGATGGTTTTCTTCACGGCTGGAGAAAAGGAGATCCACGCATGGGAAGTTAAAAAGGGAGCAACAGCGCTCGACGCCGCAGCTGCAATACATTCTGACCTTGCAAGAGGTTTTATAAGAGCTGAGATATTCTCTTTTGAAGACATCGACAGAGAAGGAAGCGAAAAGGCCCTGAAAGAAAAAGGACTCATCCAAGTGGTTGGAAAGGATCATGTAATAAACGATGGGGATATAGTATTTATAAGATTCAATGTGTAAAGAAGTACTGCAATATACGGGACTTCTTTATCTTGGTAATTCCTCATACATTTTTACACACTTTACGATAGTGTCCCAATGAGGAGTCTGATATACACTACGAATGCGATAGAGAGCTTAAATAGCATGTTCAGGAAAGTGACTAGGGTTCCGAGTGATGAGCCGTTGAGTAAGAGCCTGTATTTAACGATAGTTGGTATAGAGAAGAGATGGGCTGGAAAGAAGATGAAGAATTGGGGGATAATTTACGGGCAACTTAAACAAATATTTGATATTTGAAGAGAAGATTTAATTATGTCTAACTATCCTTTTACACATTTGCTGGGAAAGTCCCGGTTTTGAGAAAGCCATTGAAGATTTCTTAGAAAGCAAGGATGCTCCTTTGGAA
>JAMOOR010000182.1 GCA_027065235.1 Thermotogaceae bacterium
TAGGGCATTTTCCTTCTTGCCTTTAATATAGTTAGAAATCTCTTCTATAAAATTTATCATCTTCTCTGCAGCTTTTGCTTCGCTAAGTATCCCTTCTTTAGCTACATATTCAAAGGCGTCTATTCTATCGAGGTATATTCCATCGAATCCTTCCTCGAGAATCTTATCAATATAGGAAAATATTATATTCTTCCATCCTTGCCTCCAGTATTTTATATAATAGTCTCCTTTCCATTCAGGATCCTCCCCTATTATCCATCCTGGCGGGGATTCACTCCAGCTTTCTTTCCAATAAAATCTGTAATCTTCTGCCTGTCCAATATTTATGTAAGATAAAACTATTGAACGAGATTCTTTTATAGCTTTTATCTGATCAAAGCTGTACCTACTGGATTCAGAGCCATCGTAAGAATAGTCGATTACAACAACATCAGCTCCAAGGCTTGCGAGTTCAACGGGGGAAGCATTTTGGAGTTGATAGACCCAGGTTTTGTATGGATTATCAACCTTTTTAATAGCAACGCACGACATCACACTCATCAGAATTAAAAATATCGCAAAAATGTTCATGATGTTATATTTAATCATAGCTATAATATAATAACATTGAGAGGTGATATTGTTGAGAAGAAAAGCCATACTTTTAATAATGTTTATATTGTCTTCCTTAGCGATGTCTAAAGTATTGCTCCTTTATAAAGGTTCAGAAAATGGTTATGGGCAGTCCATTTTTGAGAACTACATTATCCCCTCTCTGGAGAAGATGGAGGAAAAATACGATTTGGTGGATGTGGAGAAAGAGGGCCTTCCAAACTTAGAAAATTACTCTCTCGTGGTGACAAGTTACTATACATCAGATATGGAAGATGCCAAGGATTATCTAAAAAAAATGTCCGATTATCTGGCACTTGGAGGCAAACTATTGATTATAAATAACATGGGAGCTTTTACCGATAAAAGAGGAAACAATCCCACTCTTGAGGAGCTTAACGCGCTATTCAATCTACTGGGAGTGAACTATGCTTACGGATGGAGAGAAGTAAGGGTAAGAAGTTACATAATTGATAAAAAGTTTTTGAGAAAAAAGATAGGTAGGATAGGTAAAAAGCCTATAGAAAATTACACCATATTCTCACCGATAGTGAAAGTTTTTCAAGAAGCGGTTACTGGAGAAGGAGTATATCCTGTAGGGTTTTATGGAAAAAGGGGTGGAATGCTCCTTTTTGACCATGCTTTTGACTCTACTGGTGTTCCAATTATAAAAATAGGTAAGGTTGTTGAAGCTATATTAACTTATTCAGAGAATCAAAACATAGTGCTTGTTTTGGGTGATGATGAGAATGTGATAATGGCATTTAAAAACGCATTGTTCGATATAGAAAGAAAAAAGAGAGGAGATTTATCTAGATTTAAGGCCATTGTTTTGGTAGATGGGAAATACCCGATAGAAGATATGAGCCTGATAAACTATGTGATGAACGGTGGTGTTCTTGTAATAGTTAGTAGAGGAGACTCCGAGGTAACCGGCAATGTGGTGTTTTTAAAGGATATGCTCAATATACCAAAAGATATTTCTTTTGGCGAGCTAACTGTGAAGTACTACACTCCTCCTGACGGGTATGAAGCGTATTTAAAAGTTGATGGAGAAGATGCAGGATGGATATACAAATATGGTATGGGAAAAATAATTTTCTTCCCTAAAGACGTACTAGGAAAGGAAACAAGAGGGTATCTTTTTAACGTGATTTTGAGAAATTGTCCTGTTCTTATATCCCCAATCGTTAACAGTTATGCGATTTTTTTGGATGATTTTCCTCTTCCTGCTTACAACGTTTATAGAGACACAATTGTAAAGGAATTTGGAAAGATAACCGACGGTGAATTCTATTACAACATATGGTGGAAAGATATGAAAGATATTGCAAAACATTTTCACATAAAGTACACCTCTGCTCTCGTTACGAATTACAATTTGAGAACAGACTTTTATAGTTTTGCAGAATTCCTGGCGACGCCATACCCTTCAAATATAATAAAGAAACTGATTAACGACCCGAACATTGAGGTAGGTCTTCATGGATACAACCATTTGTCTCCTGTGAAAGAGAATTGGAAAAAGGAAGATCTGATAAATGCTTACAAGGCTTTGTCTTCCTTTATGGAGAACTTTCTTGAAGGATTTAAACCGGTCAGTTTTGTTGCACCGAATAATAAGATAGATGATATGGGAGTAGAGGCTTTAAAGGCTGCTTTCCCATCTATACAACTTGTTGGTACAGATTACACCGCAAAGAATGATTTCAGCGAATTTATAATAAAAGATGGGGTAGTGATCATACCTAGGACAACCAGTGGATATTATCCAACCAATAAGCTTGTTAGCACTGCAGTATCCGCTGTTTTAAATTTTGGGACATTTCAATATTTCATCCATCCAGACGATCTATTCGCTCCAGACAGAAATCCCAAAGGACTCTCATGGAAGGAAATGAAAAAGAGCCTGGAAGATTTTCTAAATGAGATGATATCGTATTATCCGTGGCTTAACAATCATTTTGGTTATGAAGAAGCCACAGTTTTTAAAGATTATCTTGAAACAAAGCCAGCAATAATTTACGCAGATGACAAAATAAAAGTTATTCTCCCAAAAACCGCTCATTTTCCACGCTACTTCTATCTAAATATTCAAGGGGATTTCGCAATCAGAGGCGGAAAGATTATCTACAAAGATAAAGGAATATATGTTATAGAGATGGATGAAAACCTTATGGAGATAGAAAGGTTGTAAAGTCATGGCTGGTATAGGTTTTAAATTAAGAAGGATGATGAGAAAGGAATCTATAGTTTTAGACTTAGCAGCAGTTCTCTACTCTGTTTTAGTAACATCAGGGCCATGGATCATATCTTCTGCTTATCTCTTTTGGATACTCAGCACTTTTAAAAATGTACCAGGATTTTTCCTTGGAGTTGTTACATACTCCTTCATATTTTCAATGATGATAGTGGGGGCTTTCTCTTTTTTGTTAACGAGGCATCTGGCAGATCTTCTTTTTCTAAAAAAATATGAAGAGATTTTTGGAACATATAAAGCCTCACTTTTTATTACTTTTCTCATCTCATTGAGCGTCTCTGGAATTTTCTTTATAGTTAATAACAGCTACACAGCAGAGGAGATAATCCTTGGGATGTACACTTTCTTAGCAGTATCTATTATATGGCTTGATGTTGTTTTCTTAGAAGTTGTCGAAAATTATCTTGGTGTAATAGTAAGTTTTCTTGTAGGATTTTCTGGAGCAGTAATACTTTCTTTTATTCTTGAAAATAGAGAAACCGGCCTTCTAATTTCATTCGATATAGGTGTTCTCATAATACTCTTTATGTTGTCATTACTACTATTTAAAAGCTTTGGAACAAAAGGTGAGGCGAGTTTCGAATTTATAAGATCATCTAAGAAGTATCCAGAAAATCCGTTCATAGGCATTTTCTATTACACAGCGGTATGGGTTGATGATCTTATAGCATGGGGATTTTACGGAAAGGAAATTGCACCGGGATTTTACTTTGCCAAAGAATATGATATGCCAATGTTTCTTGCCTATATATTCATTATTCCTACTTTAGCCCTTTTTGTTCTTTTGATAGAAACCGAGTTTTACTCCGATTATAAAAAATTTTACTTGAACATAATGTCCAACAAACGCCTTCAAGATATAGAGATTCAACATAGAAGGCTGAGAGCTTCCTTGACATATTCCTTGAAGGTCATATGGGTAACGCAGCTGGTTGTATTCGTAATAGGTATGCTTATATCTCCTCTGTTAAACGTTTATATCTTCAAAAGCGATGTTGCTACTTTCGTGTTTAGAACAGGACTTTTCGGTTCAAGTATGAACGCGATATTCCTTACATACCTCCTTATAGTTCTTTACTTTGACTATAGAAATTTAGCTCTGAAAGCAACGATAATAACCCTTATAGCTAATGCTACATTATCTTATGTAACAATGAAAACATCGCCAGGAATGGGCTTTGCTATCTCCTTTGCTGTTGGAGTAGTATATTTTGTGATTCATTTTAGCATAAAGAACCTTTTGTACTTAACCTTTTCTAAGCAATCTTCTGGTCTTGAGAAAACTGTAGTCATCACAAAGAAATTTGGAGGGAAATAATGTGAAGAAAAGAATATTTTCTACTTTAGAGGTAGTATCTATTTTTGTTTTAATGTTCATTTTAGATTGGCGTTTTAAACTTAAGGGTTATACAAACTTTACCTTCTCCCTTTATTGGGTTTTTTTGCTATTTTATGCTGTGAGATCTGATTTGGGCGTGTTCTTTTCTGCGCTTGTAACATATAGCGTGGTCTTTTTTCTTGATATAAAGGTAGGTAACTTAACGGCTGATAAGGTAACACTATTATCTAATGTTATAGCAACCGCAACTTCCGCTGTGATTGCTCTTATAAATGAGTCGAAAGTTCATTTCATAGATAAACTAAAAATATCGAATATGGAAAAGGACAAAGAGATAGATAGATTAAAAGAAAAAATAGAAAATCAAAAGATAATTATAAAGGAACTTAGAGACAGGCTTTTCTTTGAAGGAGAAGGAATATCTTATCTGTTCGCGCGACTAAGAGATCTTCCTATAGATAATCCCAAGGAGATGCTCCAAAGATTCATAGAGATTATCTCTGAGTTCTTTGGAATACCAAAGCTTTCTATATATAGGTTTAACAATGGTTTCTACAGATTTATCGCTGGTAAAGGAGAACCTATAATGGGTTATACATTCAAAGATGAGGAATCCATTGTAGTTAAAAGAGCCATGGAAGAAGGCGTCGCTAAAATAACTGATGTCATAGCTGAGGTTGGTGAGAATATTGAACCATGGCTCGCTGTTAGAATAGGAGAGAAAGAGAAAAAATATGGAGTATTGATAGTCGAAGAAATTGATCCTTCGAAGCTAAGCATGCCTTACGAAAAGTACTTATCCTCTATCTCAGCATGGATATATGGAATACTTGACAGACTTGAAGACTATAACGAGGAAATAAGAAAGAAGCATATGTTACCTGATGGTTCGTATGATGAAGAGTATTTCAAGCAAATAGAGGAAAAATATAAAGAACTTTATGAGAAATACAGGATCCCTTATTCCATGATATGTGTTTGCATAAAAAAAGGAAGAGAAAAAGAATTCATGAAGTTCCTACGGCAGGATGATGTTCCAACTTTGATAAAAGAGCTTGACGAATTTTTGTGTTACAAAACTCTTCTATCTACATGCAACAAGCAAGGAAAAAAAGCGGTATTAACTCGATTGAAGGTGAGATTTGGTGAAGATATTAAAAACTGCTAAATGGGTCAATTTCATTGTTGGTTTATACAACGTGTATATTTTACTTTACATAAAGAATTCTGCTTTGTTCCTTATGATATTAAGCATCAATTTGATAATTTTTTACCTCCAAACAAGGTCTTTGTTCCACGTCATAACAGCAGTTGTTACATATCCCTTCGGTCTCCTTCTATCGAATTTCAAGGGAAGTTTAAAAAAGGCAGCAAAGGAGATAAAAGTTGAAGAGGGGGAAGAAACAATAGATGTGGACATAATGCCTTTAAAAAGTTATATACTTCTAGGGACATCTGAAGAAAAGAAAAAAGCTATAGTAGAATACACAAAGGCAGTTAAATCTCATAGAAAACCTGCCAGTGAGGCTGTCAATATGTTTAAGAAGCTTGTTGAAGACCCGCATCCTGACGTTGGTCTGTACGCATCTGAGGCAATAGAGGAGATAGAAGTTTTCTTGATAGATGAAATGTTTAGAGCTCCTAATGACAAAATCTTTTGCAAACTGGCGCTCGAATATGTAAAATCTGGATATGTTTATGGTAATTTAGAGGAATATTACAAAAACCTTATAAGATCCCGTGTGGAAACCATGCCTAGAACCGACCCAGAATATTACATAATAAAATTCGAAGTGACGAGAGATTTAAACGTTCTTTACGAAGGACTAGAAAAAACTGGTTCAATCAGAATAAGAGATATTCTAATAGCAGAGGAAATTAAGAGGAGAAACACAAAAACTGTTAAGAACTTACTAATGCAGTGAAATATTGCAATAACTATCATTTAACTATCATCTTTTCCACTATGCTGGTCAACATCTCCCTGTATAGCTAGGAATTGTGTTATAATTTCTCTTGCCATGGGTAATAAAAAGATGATTCTATCAATAATAATAGCCATTGTTGCAGGCTTTACAGTTTTATCTCTGATAAATTTCTTCAATAGAGGAGAAGTTAATGTTCTACCGCTTCTTTTGTCTGTTCCTATCAAAGTATACATCCTATCTTTTCTTATTTTTGTTTCTTCTTACTTCATTGAAGCTTTGAGAATGATGTATCTGTTATATCATAGAGGATACCGGGTGAAGTTCGGCCAAGTTTTGTATAACAACATAGTAGGATATCTGTTCTCATATTTAACGCCATTTGCTATGGGAGGCCAAGCTTTCCAAGTGTACCATTTGTCATCAATTGGTGTCGATTCAAGTTATGCAACAGGTGTTATGGCAGCAAGGATTCTGCAAAATTCAATAGGAAACATGGTAATAGCTATAATAATGCTTAACACCACGTTGGGATGGCTTTTAAAGGAAGGGCATATAGTTATAGTGGGAATAGCAATAAGCTTAACCTCTTCTACCTTTTTGATTATTTCAATGGCAAAACCGGAAATTTTAATTCCACTCGTAAAAATCGTCTCCAAAATATTTAAAAAAGAGAAATGGTTGCAAAAGTACAAAAAATGGAGCTCCGATTTTAGAGAAAGTATAGAATACATGTGGAAAAAGAATCTATATATTATGTTCATAGATATTTTTGGGTGGTTCTGCGTTATAGCTATACAACTTTTTTCTTTGTTTTTCATAATAAAAGTTGCTTTTCATGTTGATGTAAATTACTGGATGCTTTTCGGAATGATAAATGCAGTAAACGCTTTGGCTTACTTTGTACCAACTCCTGGTGCTTCGGGAGGTATAGAAGCCACTTACCAGTATGTATTGTCGATGCTTGTTAAAGACAGCGATATAGCCTTAAAATCTATTACGAGTTGGAGATTTGTGGCTTATTATATGCAGATTATTTTGGGAACGATACTCATGGCATCTTCTAACTCAAAAGCACTAAAAGCAGATGAGCAAGGAGGAAGGTAATTTTGATTCACTATCTAATAGGGCTTGTAATAGGGCTTTTTATTTCTTACATTGTAGGTATAAATGTTTATTTTTCGATGGCAACAATAGCCGTTGCGTTGCTTCTTTTAATGCTCATATTTAAGAGGAAGGACCTTGAAGTTCATAATCCAATCAATGAAAAAGTCTGCATAATAATCCCAGCATATAACGAGGAAAAAACTATTTATAAGTCTTTGGAAAGTGCTCTCAAGCAAGATTATAAAAATTACTATATCGTTGTGGTGGACGATAATTCCAAAGACAATACCTATGAAGTAGCCATGAGATATAAAGAAAAACATCCCGATAAAGTTTTTGTTGTTAAAAATGAGGTTAACAAAGGAAAGATTAAAAACCTTCTATACACAACAAAAAATTTCCCCGCCGATATATACTTGATAATTGATGCAGATAACGAGATACCTAAAAATTATGTAAGTTACTATGTATCAAAGATGAAAGACATAGATATGCTGGAAACTCCCATTAGTGGGTATAATGCAAATACTAATTTTTCAACGGCGATACATACTGTAGAGCTTCTTTTGATGAGTTTTATAAGAACCATAAATTTCTGGTCCTCATTCACTGGAAGAGGTATGTTTATAAGGAGAGAGGTTTTCGACTACATAAGGACCCTTAACTACAAAGGCATAGATGACGGTGCCTTGATGAACAGCGTTGCTTCAACAGGAAAGTTCAAATGGTTCCATCCTGATGGTATACCGTTAAAAGAGTACGCTACAGAAAATTTTAAAGAACTTATTTATCAAAGATTTCGATGGTACGGTTTTGGAGTCCACGAAGCCATTTCTGGAAAAGCCCATGACATTGTTGTTGGTTTTGGTCTTGAAACTGGAATTCTTGGTGGAATGCTGGTATTTGGAATAGCATTTGGTAGCTGGCATGCGTTTATCTATGGTTTTCTATTAAGCGCAGCTATTCTCCTATCAGTTTACTTATCAAAGTATTATAAAACACCCATGTCTTTTGAAAAAATCATCGTTTCGGTTGTATTTATTCTCCTATTCCTACCCGTACTTATAATTGTTTCAATTCTTAGAGTAATGTTTAGGAAAGAAAAAAGCTGGTATAAAGTGTCCAAAAAGTGAAATTGTGTAATATCAAAAAATGCAAGTTCTATTATTTTCTATATAGATCAATACAACATTAAAGGATTTAGAACATATCAACCAAGTAGCGTCCTTTGTTAAAATTATCAAGCTTCATCTCTTTCAACCTTATACCATTCAACTTTTCTTCTAAAACCAATTAAGGGAAGAAATATAGCGGGCATCATTACAGATAGCTCAAAAAGCATTATGAAAGGTGGCAGAACAATGGCATTTAGAATACTTACCTTTCTTTCAGTGTCAAGTAACGTTGAAAACGTGAACGTTGAATGGATATATATGATAATTGCTTCAAGTATCACTAAGAATAAATATGTTTTAAATATCAATGACAAAGCAGTAAGAATAACAGGGCTGAAGAAAAACAGAAATGCAAAAGTGTAAATCGCTTTAAATGTTCCAAACCCCTTTTTTGCTCTCTTCATCATTTCATCGAATCCGCCATAGTACCATCTAAAGTGCTGTTTCCACAATTCCCTTAATCCGGTTGCGTACTGCATTTCCACCCAGGGGTATATGGAGAAATACTCTTTCACACCTAGTTTTAGAAGTTCCGTAGCTATACTGAAGTCGTCTACCAATGTGGTAGGATCAATTGGTAACACCTTTTCCAGAGTTTTTCTGCGAAAGAAAACTCCATTTCCCATGAATATCATTTTAACGAAAATGTTAGAGTATACTACATCTTTAACAAAAGTGAAGTAAATTTCCTGTATTATGTGAGAAAAATTCTTTGGTTTGAAATTGTACGGCTCAAAACCTGTAACTATCATTTCGATATCGTCTCGGGAGAAACAAGAAACATGTGTTGGAATATACTCTGGTGGGATTCTAGCATCAGCGTCAAGAAAAAGTATAAGGTCGCCTTTTGCTACTTCCATAGCCTCGTTTATCGATTGAGCTTTTCCTTTCATTCCTTTCTTTCTAAGAAGCTTTATATTTGAAAACTCTCTCGTAAGCTTCTCCACTATCTTATACGTGTTATCTGTGGAATTATCATCAATTACTATTATTTCAAAATTATCATAATAGCTCTTTTCAACCATTCTGATGGTATTTTCTATAACCTTTTCCTCATTCCAAGTTGGAATTATCACGGAAACAAGTGGTCGGAAATCTTTCTTTCTTTTCACATGGAGCTTCGTCGTTCTCATGTGATTTATGTACTTTCCCAAAAGAGATGTAAAAAGACCCGCGAATATGGGAATAATTAATGCATATAAATAAATAACATCTATTTTTCCCATGTAAGCCCTCCCTTAGTATCTCTACTCTAATTTATTATAGATCAACAGCCTGTCTTTTTATCTATCATATTTGAAACATCATAACATAACATTTACTTTTCCTTTTCAATTTCCAGGATTCTATCAATCCTAAAAGTTCTTTCCTCACCTCTTTTATAACAGAAAGCCCTCACTCCAGTAAACTTTTTACCATTGTAGCTCATCTCTCCAACATAAATGGGTTTTATCTTTCTCCATTCTTTTTTACCCGAGGTTTTAAGGTATAGTATCCTAAGCTCCTTTTCCTCTTCTATAGCATTTTCTATGATTTTCACTCTATCTTCCACGGTAAGTTTCTTCGAAGCCCTACTCCAGTCCCAGTTCGTTAAAAACTTAGCTGCTTTCCAATTCATAAAAACATGCCCTTTTTTCACAGGTTGGAGCAAAACTATCCCTTCAAAAGAAGTGCATCTGCTCAGAGCTACATAAAGCTGTCCTGGGGAAAATATTCCTCCGCTCAAATCTATTATTACCTTGTCAAAGGTCTTTCCTTGGCTTTTGTGAATCGTTATCGCCCATGCAAGCTTTATCGGAAACTGCAAAAAACTTCCAACTTCTATTGTATCAACTCTGTCACCATCCAAAACATATTCAAAGAGCTTCCATTCAAAAGGTTTCACGTCAACAATATCGCCTGTTTCCAATTTAACAATTATCGTCTTCTCTTCCAAGTCTATATCTAAAACTTCTCCTATCGTTCCATTTATCCACCTTCCTAAAGAATCGTTATTAAGAAGCATAACTTGCGCACCTATCTTTAGCTTAAGATTTACATCGGTGGGGAGACTATTCATATCAAACTCACCAGAGATTTTTCCCCGTATCTCATAAAGATCACCTGAAAGCTCTTTTAATTTCTTTTCATTGATTTCTCT
>JAMOOR010000183.1 GCA_027065235.1 Thermotogaceae bacterium
TTTTCTATCTTTCCAGAGAGCTTTTCCAGGAAGTCCACAGTGATTCTTTCTTTTTCTATTGCTATCTTTTTTAGCTTTTTGTCATTTATAATTTCAGCCAAAAATTCATGGAACAGTTTGTTCGTTCTGTATTCTAAAACTTCCATCCCAGTTTGCTTTTTGGCTTGTTCAGTGTACCTAGGATCTGTTATAAATATCTCCTCATCCTTTGTTAATAGAAGAGTGGCGAACGTTCCGGTAAAACCTGTGTAGTATATCAAGGAAGGCTTTGAAGAACCTTCTATATTTACAAGAAGAATCGCATCGGCTTCCGATTCCTCAAATAACCTTTTTCTTCTCTCTTTATAGCTCATTTTCTCCCTCCTTCATTTAATTGGAAAAGCTAAGAGTCCAACAGCAACGTAAGGAGTTTTTCCATATTTTGTGAAGTTCACAATTTTTCCATGGATAACAAGACTAGTTGAGCTTCCTCCATCGAAACACATGGCACTCACATATCCCTTTTGAAGAAGGAATTTGACCATCTCATCGTAGTTCATGCCGGGGTGAGAGCTGTCCTGTTCAATGACGATGAACGATAGCTTCCTTCTACTTTTAAGGGCTACGATGGTTCTCGGTGCCCTTGCAAATGGAATTCCTCCACCATAGCGTAGCTTTTCACTGACAGAATCGGGAAGGGTTTTTCC
Organism: Thermotogaceae bacterium; assembly: GCA_027065235.1. Classification (GTDB taxonomy): domain Bacteria; phylum Thermotogota; class Thermotogae; order Thermotogales; family Thermotogaceae; genus JAGHBG01. The sequence continues at coordinate 687 of JAMOOR010000183.1, forward strand.
ATTACTTATCAATAAAGGTCCGCCTTCAACGGCTTGCATGATGTTAAGATCAAAGCTTGTCTGTATGCTTATCTTGACTGGGGTGTTTTCTTTAACGTCATACAGGAAGTCCTTGAACTTACTAGCTATCGAAAGAAGAAATTCGTTGTCATCCAAGGGGTATTTATAACCCAATTTCTCGACAAAGCCGTTTTTAATAAGGATGTAAATTTTGTCCTTCTCTTTCGGGATCCTCTTTCCAAAATCTTTCGTGTACATTAAGACTTCACCTTTTGCTATGGTGTTAATCCCCTTTATGTAGAACAAAGAATCTCCAAGCTGGATATCGATCTCTACGTTCATTCTTTCTATGTATGCATCTCCGTCATCGGTTATGAAGAAAATTGGCCTGCCGCCATAAGGTGTTGAGAGTGGAACACCGTTTCTTATTAAAAGTCCTATGATCATACCACTCTTTGGATCAAAATAACTTGCATTAACACCGGCCAGGGCTCCTGTTCTTTTTACCATGGAGTCTACGTTCTCCAGACTACCGATCCCGTTTGCCGCTATTTCAGGAACAAGTTTTATCTTGTTAAGATCGATGTCAAGGTAATCAACAATATATTTTTTCCCGTTAAAAGTTTCCTCTACTCTCCTCCATACCATTCCTTCGTAAACTTTGTACTCTCCAAAAAAGGCCTTTTCCATGATGTCATTGACTATTATTACTTTGTTGCCAGATACCCTTAGACGTGGGGAAAATCCCTGAGGAGTCTTGAGTTTCAAATACAGGCTGTTTCCTGAGTAAAAACCGAAAGTCCCTTCTGGGGTTTTAACCCCACCTTCGACTGGTTCTATCAAAACCTTCAGAGTATCTCCATCAACGTACATGAATACCATTTCTTCAGATACAGGACCATCGAAATTTATGATAAACATGCCATCTCTTTCTTCAAAACTGGTGACCTTTCTCTTCTTTAATACAGCTGCGTATGAACCTGTTGTGAGCTTTTTCCATTCCACTTGAGTTATTTCCTCAATTACTGATTTTTTTAGATAGACATCAGCTCCGTAAAATAAAGCCCCTTGAGGATCAATCTCCTTTATAAAGTCGAGGACGACCTTCCCCGATGCCATAGCTTCGATAATGTGATCTTTGTAAAATATATACAAACTTCCACTGCTTGGATTTCCTCCAAAATCAAATCCCAGCGGTTTTAAATCAAAGGCCCTGAAATACAGGTCTCCATTTCTGTATATCGATTTAACTGAATAAATTCTATCAGATATTATCAGTGAACTTGCTAAAGCTGTA
>JAMOOR010000184.1 GCA_027065235.1 Thermotogaceae bacterium
CTACCTCGGTTGGACCCCAACCCGGGTAGAACTTAACACCTTCTTCAAGAGCTTCTTCTATTTCATCCATGTCAGCCGGCATTTCCTCGTAGCTTCTTTCAAGGGACGCCGTCTGGACGAAGACCTCACCGTATTCTATCATCTGGAGCCTTGCCATAGATCTTGATATGTCCATTGCAACGTTTCCTCCACCGATTACAACAAGTTTTCTTGGAATTGGTGGTTTCGGACCGTCGCCCCTTAAGTAATCTCTTATCATCTTGAGCATTGGAAGGGCTTGTTTCACGTTTGGATGATCCGTTCCAGGGACTTTAGTTGACCTTCCAAGACTGAATCCCGTGCTTATGAATACAGCATCATGCTTTTGATGGAGTTCTTCAAGGGTTATGTCCTGTCCAACTTTTGTATTGGTTATTATCTTAACTCCAAGGGCCTCAATAAGGGCTATATCTTTATCAAGAGCCTCATCAGGAAGCCTGTACCTTGGTATTCCGTATCTCATAACGCCGCCGGGGCGTGCATTTGCCTCGTATATCGTTACATCGTATCCCATCGTTGCAAGGAAGTATGCAGCAGAAAGACCTGCAGGTCCTGAACCAACAATACCTATGCTCTTTCCTTTCTTTTCCGGATGGATATCAAGGATTCTGTCGTACTCCTCAAATGGAACGTTATCTATTATGTATCTCTTAAGCCATCTTATAGCGACGGGCTCTCCTCTGTTTCCAATTGCACATGCTGTTTCACATCTGTGGGTACAGACTCTTCCACAGACCATGGAGAGTGGGTTCGTTCTGTAAAGCCATCTTAAACCTTCTTCAAGATCGTCTTTGTAGATGCTTTCGATGTATTGTGGAATGTCCATGTGCTCTGGACATGTGTAGGTACAAATTCCACAGCCTACACATCTTGCCGCCTCTTGCATTGCCTGTTCTTTGCTGTAGCCTTTTACTATCTCTATGAAGGATTTGATTCTCTCTTCTGGTTCTATCATGTCCATAAAGACTCTTTCAAGGTCAAGAATGTCGGAGTCTTTGTCTTTTACCCAGCCAAGAGGGGCTTTTCCATGCTCGTAAAGCCCTCTTTTTGCCTTTAAACCTTTCTCAGTTGGCATGAATATGTAATCCTCTGCATCCTCGGAAACATGGATGTATTCTTTCGTCATCTTCAAAGAACCTGTTGTACAGATGTCAACACAGAGGGCACAGAAGGAACATCTTCCATAGTCTATAACCGGTCTTTGCGGGAGTTTCCCGTGATCCTGCACAAGTCCGGGAACTTCCACCATCGTTATCGCATCAGTTGGACAGACCTTTGCACAGGTTCCACAACCGATACATACATCCCAATCATTAACATGGAAGCCCCTGTATCTATCGGAAGCTTCCCTCTTAACCTTGTTGGGAACTTCTATCGTAACAGGCTTTTTGCCCAAAAATTTCCATGCTTTCAAAGGAGCAAAGAAGCTCTTTTCTGGAAGCTGCTGGTTAGCCATTCTTCTCACCCCTCACCTATCTATTTCCGGTGCACATACATCCATCGTGGCGAGCCATAGAGCAACATCCTCGATCCTCGTACCCGGCAGGTATTTCTCTATTCCGTAAAGTCCCTGCGGGTAGGAGGCTCCTCTTACGGCAACTCTGTATGGCTTGTTCTTTCCATCGGATACAACAAAGAATCCAAATTCTCCTCTTGCAGATTCTATGTGAGCATAAGCCATTCCCTTTGGAACCACATGCCTAAGAGCACTACCTTTGCTTATTGGAACATTTACCTTATCAGATTGTGGCATCTTTTCAAGGGCTTGTCTTATTATCTTGATGCTTTGGGATAACTCTTTGAACTTAAGGTAAACCCTGCTGAAGGCATCAGCATCGGTTGCTGTTGGAACTTCAAATTCAACTTTGTCGTAGAAAAGATATGGATCTACTTTTCTTATATCGTATTCAACTCCCGTTGCCCTTATTCCAACTCCTGTTACTCCCATCTCAAGTGCCTGCTCTCTTGTAAGAACGAGCCTTCCCTTTAACCTTGAGTGGAGGATTCTGTTTTTGAATATGAGGTTTTCGTAATCGTCAAGCCTTGATTCTATATAGTCCATTACCTTCCAGATCATCTCTTCTATTTGTGGTGTCATGTTCTTTCTAACACCACCGGGGATTATGTACATGTGGTAAACCCTTGCACCAGTGAGAGCTTCGAATATGTCAAGAATTCTATCTCTGTCGGCGGTTCCCCAGTGAGACGCAGTATAAAGCCCAATAGGTCCTCCAACTCCACCAATTGCTGAAAGATGATTTGCCATCCTTGCAAGTTCAAGAACTATCATCCTTATCCACTGCGCTCTTTCTGGAACATCAAGTTTTGCTATCTTTTCAATTCCCATCGCATAACACGCTTCGTTTATATCTGGCTCTGGAACGCATATTCTTGGTATGAGTGCAAGGTTAGAGAGCCAGTATCTTCTTTCCATGAGCTTTTCAAAGCCTCTGTGGAGAAACCCAGGCAGAGGTCTTGCTCTTTTCACTATATCCCCTTCAACATACATGTGTACAGAAAAGTTTCCGTGCATTCCAGGGTGGTTCGGTCCGAAGAAAAGTTTTACTTCACCCATTTATCTCACCCCTGAAGATCTTAGCCTCTTTTATAACATCCTTCTCATACTTCCTGTCTGGGAATTTCTCTTTTGAGTACTTGCTTGGATCGAAATCCTTTCTCATTGGTGGTTTTTCGTCCCAAAGCTCAAGGAAGAGAGGTCTCATATCGTCGTTTCCTTCAAATTCTATTCCAAAGAATTCATGAATTTCTCTTTCGTAAAATCTTGCAACCGGCCACAGTTCTTTTACCGTTATAAATTTCGGGTTTGATCTGTCAATTCTTGTTGAAACAAGTATCTTTCCTCCGTCTTCCCAGTTAAAGAGAATATAGACAAGCTCAAATTGATTATCATCTATCCAATCCACACAAGTTATCAAGGATAGATGGGAAAAACCTATGCTCTTTAAAACATCAAGAGCTGATATAACCTTATCGTTTGATAAAGATATTTTTATTTCTCTATCGTCGATTTCTTCAACAAATGGATTGAAGGATTTCAAAACTTCTACCGCTTTACTCATGGAATTCGTCATGGACATACACCTCCCCAAGGGAGCGAATCTGGTTCTGCTTGTACCACTCGTAGTTCTCTTTATATCTCTTCCAACCGTCAGCTTCTCCCTTTCTAATCTTTTCCATGAGGTAATTAAAGGCTTCAAGGATCGCTTCTGGTCTTGGCATACACCCTGCTATGTAAACATCGACGGGAATGTAGTAATCCAGCCTGTTTATAGTTGAGTAAGAATCAAAATATATACCACCGTTTATCGTGCAGCTTCCAAAGCCTATTACATACTTTGGATCTGCCATTTGCTCATAAGTGTATATAACCCTTCTTAGTGTTTTTGTGTTCAAATACCCTGTAATGAGCATTATGTCTGCCTGCCGAGGTGTTGCCATAGGTGCTACTCCAAACCTTTCCATATCAAACCTTGCCGTCATAGTCGGAGGAAGCTCCATAGCTCCACAACCTGTACAATAATGAAGCATCCACAGCGATCTTGACCTCAAGGAATCTGCTATTTGTTCCCACATTGTTCTTTCCTTCATCGTATCACCTCCTCAAAAGGTCCAACCAAGAAGTACGAAGAGTGCGTTGAGAAAAGCAAGTCCAAGTGGAACTCCCCAGTAGAACTTCAACATCTGCTCTATTCTGAATCTTGGAAGGACTGAAGATATAAGCGTTGCAAGTACCCACACTACGATGAATTTAACAAGGAACCAACCCAAGCTTCCTCCACCAAGGAAAAGATCAACAAAGAGCCCAACTTCTACGAATATTGAGAAAGCATGCATTATCTGCAAAAGTCCCATGTATTTTCCAGAAAGCTCTGCCATTGGACCTGATGCAATTTCTGCAGGAGCTACGGCTATATCAAACGGTTTTTTGCCAAGCATTCCAATTAAAGATATAAAAGCAACAATAGCACCTATTGGCATCACGTAAAGATTCCAACCGTTTGTAGCTTGCTTTTCTATCAAAAGATGTATGGATGATGTTTTGTACATATACATAACGCTTGACATAACAACAAGATAGGGAAGCTCGTAGCCAAGCATTTGAGTTAGTGCCCTTGATACACCTATCGCTGACCAGGGACTTCCACTTCCAACCATTCCCATAGCCATTCCAAGGGAACCAACCGCAAAGAGGTACATGATAACGAAGAAGTTATCCGTGTTTGGGAATGGTGTCCAGAAGGTAGACCCCATCGGTATTATTGCTGCAGTTGCTATAGCTCCACCGAGCGCCATCAAGACACCAAAATCAAATATCCAGCCGTTGCTGAATGGGTGTTTTGACAGCGCTTTAAATATGTCGATAAAGTTCTGGTACCAAGGTGGACCAATCCTTCTTTGAATCCTTGCAGTGATCTTTCTTGCAATACCTTCCAAGGAAATTACGAAGAAAAAGGCAATAACAAGGTTAAGAATCGCTTTGTATACTGCTGTCATATTACCACCTCACCCAGAATATAATTAATATCGTCATTGCCAACCAGAAAGTATAAGCCGATGGAGATGGCCTGAAGAACCAGCCGTGTATCCACTCCCCTACATCGTGGAAGAACTTGGCAAGCATATAAAGCAATTTCTCCCAAGATGGATGTTTTTCGTACATTCTTTCAAATCCTGCGTAGAACTTTGTATTGTAGTGATAAAGCTCTGGTGTGTAGATAAATTCTCCACTGGTGTAGATGTTGATGGGTGCGCCTTCTTCTTTGTGTGGTTTGAGAAGATCGACTTTCTTTGGCTTTGGAAATAGCGTGTAGAGTATGTAAGCTACGATGAAACCTGTTATGAAGAGGTTAAAAACAATAACAGGATTCCACGAGCCAGAAAATCCTCTAACAAGCCAGTTTTGAGCATCTGCAATTTTAAAGCTTGGTGCGATTCCAAAATCAGCTCTCATATTTTCAATCGGCTGCAAAATCGGGAAAGGCCACACTCCCATAACAAAGCTTATAGCAACAAGAACAAGCATCGGGATCCACATTATGGGTGGCACTTCCTTTACATCTTTATATTTTCTTGGAAGCTGACCCAAGAAAACTCCTGCCAAAGGTCTGAAAACATAAAGGAACGAACCGATTGAGCCAAAGAAGGCAATAGCCGCGGTTATAAACATTCCCTTCCTAACCAACGCTTGATATATCATCCATTTTGAAATAAATCCACTCATCGGTGGAATTCCTGCCAGTGAGATAATGGCGAAAAGATAAGCTATGTATGTTATAGGCATCTTGTGTATGAGTCCACCAAGTTCTGAGATTTTCTTTGTATGTGTCCTGTAAACAACGGACGCAAAAGCCATGAAGATAACCGCCGCTGCTAGAGCGTGGTTGAATACATGAAGAACTCCGCCTTCAAATCCGAGTGGGTCCATAGTTCCGATTCCTACGAGAATGTATCCTCCATTTGCAACGGAAGAATAAGCTATAAGCATCTTCATGTCATCCTGTTTTATAGCCATCAATGTTCCTATGATTATTGATGCAGCCCCAAGAGCTATAAGGAAGTAATTCGGTGCTGGAACACCAGAGTAAAGCTTCAGGTTCGCAAATATCTTAAGAGATGGAAAGACTGCAACAGATATCATCAAAACATAACTTCCAAGTTTAACAAGCTGTCCGGAAAGCACTGCAGAGAAAGCGTCTGGAGCGTTTCCATGGGCTATCCTAAGCCACGTGTGAAGAGGGAAGATACCACTCTTTGCAATTCCAGCCGCAGCTATCAAAAGAACGACTGCTACTTTGAAAGAAGTTGATGGATCATTTGCAAGGTTCTTCGCTATCTCTGGCATTGAGAATGTGCCGTATCTTGAATAGATCATGAAAGCCCCGTAAAGGAACATGTAAGTTCCAACAGCGCTCATCACAGCATAAACGACCGCAGCTTTCCTTGACTCTTTCTTTCCCATAGGAATTATGAGCATGGAGGAAAGAACAGCTATTTCCCAGAAGATGTAAAGCGTAATCAAATCTTTTGCCATGAAAACACCAAGCGATCCTGCAGTAACCATAAGTATGAACATGTTAAAAGCTGCAGGGTGCTTTTGTGAATCAAGCCATTTTATCGCAAAGAACATAACCGCCACTATAACTAAGAGACTAACGAATGAAAAGTAAAATCCCGCATTCGTCCATTGAAGAGCGAGAGTTTCTCCAAGGAACTTTCCAATGGTTACTTCCGTTCCTTTTGGAATGGTGAAAACTTGAAATATAAGATACGAACCTATAAGCGCGTTGATAATGCTACCAACTCTCCAACTTGCTTTTGAAATGAAATAGTTAACAACAGAAAATATGAGAAGAGCTACAAGGAGAGTAAACATTTTCACATCCCTCCCATCGAGGAAGCTATAACATTGTTTATGTAGCTTGTGCTATCAAGCAAAGCTTTTGCAACCTTCGTTGTTGGGTTCAAAATGATGTTAGGAGCAAGGAATATTCCGACAAGTAAGATTGCAAGAATTATGGAAATGGTGGCTCTTAAAGCTGGTCCTTTAACTTCTGATTCATCCTCTATATCTTCAAACCAGAGCTTAACGTTCCATCTAACAAGGTATGTGAGTTCTATAACGGTTGCAAAGAGAAGCACAGCTGGGAATAGATAATCAGAAGTCTTAAACATCTCCATGAGCATCCTAAGTTTGCTCTGAAATCCTGCAAACAACGGGAAACCTATTAAAGACATCGATGATATAGTGAATGCCGTTCCAAGAACTTTATGTTTTTTGAAAACACCATTGAGATTTTTGTAATTGTAAACAAGAAAAGTTGCAACTAAAAAGAGTACAAATTTAGCTATTACATCGTTCGTAAGGTGGAAGTACGCCAAAGACACCATTTTCTCTGTGGATTTTGATATAGCAGCTAAGACTATTCCTGCCTGTGCAATGCTGGAATACGCAAGGGTTTTGAGCAGATTTTTCTGGTAAAGTGCTGCGAGCTCTCCAGCTACAATTGTTATGAGTGCGAGAACGTAAAGTATATGAAGGGCGTATCCTCCAAACACTGTAAGAAAGAGCCTTCCCATCATGTAAAGAGCTGCGAAGGAAACAGCGGTTGCCATAACAAGTGGTGAAAGATCATTCCCACCATAGACTCCAGAGACCCAACCGTTTAGCGGGAAGAGCTTTGCCTCAACGCCAAGACCAACGAGATAAAGGATGGTTATAACAACTATGGCCTTTTCAGAAATAGCAAAATAGGAAGCATGAGCCATGTTCAAGCTTCCGACTTGCGTATAAGTAAAAATCGTTGCAAGAAGATACATTGAACCAGCTAAACTACCAAGGACCAAATATTTAAACGCATTGTAATAATTCTCTCTTTTTGAAGCAAGAATGACTCCTGTTGCCGTGAGTATCTCAAGGAATACGAAGGAGTTGAAAAGGTCTCCTGTAAGCACAAAACCATTAACAGCTGCAAGCATAACCATCAAAACCGTTGAGTATTTTCCAACGGTTTCCTTGAAGAGCGCAACAAGGAAAAATACGATGTTTGCTATCAAAACAGCATAGTAACTTGCGTCATCTAAAACGAGGTTTATACCAAATGGCGGTTTCCATCCACCAAGAACATGAACGGATGGAACAGATGTTTTGAGCAAAAGGACAATAATAACGTTTACAACCGTAGAAGTTACCAAAAGAGGATATGAAAAACTCTTTTTAATCGCTGCAAGGAATGCAAATATCAAAGGGAGAACGATAAGCAGGACCATCATTCTCCCACTCCTTTCATGTTTTCTACATCAATGCTTGAGTGTTTTTCCTTAACTTTGACAAGAAGAGAAGCACCAAGAGCCAATACTCCCACACCTATAACTATTGCTGTGAGGACAAGTGCCTGTGGGAGTGGATCAACAAAAGCACCTTCCATGAACTTAGGAACCGCTTTTGAATAAATAGGTGCTTTTCCATTGTCCACATAACCAACAGCTATTATGAAGATATTTACAGCCGTATCGATTATAGAAAGAGAAATAAGCTGTTTAAAAAGATTCTTTTGCGTCAAAAGACCGTATACCCCAATTCCTATCAAAATCGCGGAAATCCAGAATACCATGTTCATCCCTCCTTCTCGGAGTGAAGATCCGTGACGAGTCCAGAAAGTTCAGCTCCTACCTTAAGACCTATTGCAACATATACAAGAGGAACTATACCTGCGCTTACAAGGTTTCCTACAACTCCGTTTGGCAAGAAGTTGTAAAGGAAGTATCCTCCTATTGCAAGCCCTAAAAGACCGATTATCACATAAGTTCCTCCCATGCTGCCCTCAAGAGCACCTGTGGATGCTTTGGAAAGGAAGAACTTCTCATCGGAAAGGTATAGAAGAAGCGATGCCATCGCTATTATAGTTCCTCCGGGGAATCCTCCACCTGGGGTGAGGTGCCCGTGAACGAATATGTAAGCGCCGAACATTATTATAAGGGGGACCAAAATCCCCGTGCTTGTTTTAAGAACGAAATTAGCTTCTCTCCCATATTGCTTTCTTCTGCTACCACCAAGTATAAGACCAACTCCAAGGGCTGCGGTGAAAAGAACTGTAACCTCACCAAGAGTATCGAAAGACCTGTAATTAACAACTATCGATGTAACAACGTTGGCACTTCCCTCTTCCTTAACTTTCTTACCATAAATTTCTTTCGCAGGTTGCCTGTGAATAGCCTTGCCTTCCATCCAAGCCTTTGTATTTTGAGCGTTAACGCTTTTGCTCAGGAAGGCATCGGAAACTCGTTCCTTAAGATCAGCCTTACCATAACTTGGCACCGTAGAAATGAAGGAGATGAGCATGTATACAAGAGCGGCAGCTATAAGGATAGCATAAAATCTTCTCACTGCTCATCACCACCTTTCATTTTGAAGAGAGAGACCAAGAAAACTGCCGTAACAAGTCCCGCACCAACAGAAGCTTCCGTTATAGCAACATCGGGTGCTCTCATTGCTATGAAAAGAAAAACGGAGACCAAGCTAACAACCGACATAGCTATAACTGCATCTAAAATCTTTTTCGCTTCAACTGCAAATACTGCTGCTATTATCATCATTGCACCTGCTAATATGATAAGGTAGTTCATCATTTTTCCTCACCACCTTTAAATTCATCAACCTTCGTTATCGGAGCAGGTTTTACTCCAGCAAGGTAAGAGGCTCTGGCAAGAGTAGAACTTCCAACGGGGTTTGTAAGCGCAACGAAGGCGATGATTATCAAAGACTTAATTAAAAATGGTGGATAATAAATTCCAACACCAAGAACTGTCGAAAATGTTCCAAGGGTTGTAGCTTTCGTTCCAGCTTGGAGCCTGTTGTATACATCGGGCATTCTAATCATTCCAAGCCCACCGAGAAAATAGAAAAATCCGCCGATTATCATTAAAATTCCACCAAGCACTTCATTCCACATCATTTTCTCCCCTCCAAGTAACGGGAGATAACAACTGTTTCAAGGTAGGAAAGAAGTCCATAAACAAGAGCTATATCAAGATAAATCCCTCTTTTGAGCACAAGGGCTATCACAGTGATGGTTCCGATAAGCATAACGTTCATGGTATCAAGGGCTGCTACCCTGTCGGAAGAAGTTGGCCCAAGAAGGATTCTTATGAAAGATAGAACTACGCCTATTCCAATAAGCACGAAGAATGTTTCGATCATTCGAACACCCCCTTAAGGATCTTCTCAAACTTCGCTGATATGGCCTCTTCCTTTTTCTCTGTCGTCTTTACATCAATCCAGTGGATGTAGAGGTGGTCATCCTTACCATCCAAAGTTAAGGTTCCGGGGGTGAGGGTTATGGAATTTGCAAGGAAAAGCTTTGAAACTTCTGAGTTAAGGTCTGTTTTAATCTTTACAAAACCTGGGTTTAACGGAAGCTTTGGGTTCAATACCCTAACTGCCACATCGAAATTCGCCTTGATCATCTCAACTATAAATACAGGAAGATAAACAAAGATGAATTTAAAAAGCCTTACCAGTAATTTACCGTCGAACTTTATCTTGTGGTAGTTCTTAAAAACACTGGCTACGGCTATGGAAACCAATATTCCCACGATGAGTTCTTGATAGGAAAATCCCGTCAAAAATAGCCATAGCACAAGACTAGCTATGAAGACACTCATCCCATTCACCTCCTTCGGTTCTATATACTACCATATAAGCGAAATTTTTTAACACAATATTATTATTTCACATACTAGCAGTAATAAAGCATGTTGTTAAGTAAAAATTATCATACAATTTCTTTGGTTTTTAGGAAGAGTTACTCTTAAATGGATTGAAGATACAGAGGAGAAACGGTTTTTCCCAAAAGTTATATGCTTTCAAATCGAGAGAATGATAATAAATAAGTAGCGGGTTC
>JAMOOR010000185.1 GCA_027065235.1 Thermotogaceae bacterium
GAAGCTTATATGAAGGAAGTTAACTACGACCCTTCCCTGCTTTTAAACATCCTGCATAAAGCCCAGCAGCTATTTTTATGGCTCCCTCCAGATGTTTTGAAATTCATCGCAGAAAAACTCGATATTCCTATCTCAAGAGTTGCAGGAGTTGTGAGCTTTTACAATTTCTTTTCAACGAAACCTGTTGGAAGGATACAGATAAAGGTCTGTCTTGGAACAGCTTGTTACGTTAAAGGTGGAGACAGAGTCATGGAGAGGTTCTTGGAGGAGTTGGGACTTCAAGAAGAAGGTCAGGTCACGGAAGATGGGATGTTCTCCGTGCACGCCGTAAGATGTGTTGGAGCATGTTCAATGGCGCCGGTTGTTCTAATAGGGGAAAATGATTTCTACGGGAGGATGAGCCCTGACAAGGTTCCAAGGCTTGTGAAAAAGTACAAGCAAATCGCTGAGAAAATGAAACAAGAGGCTGGTGAGAACGCATGAAGGAGATAAGAGTATGTGCCGGTGGTGCGTGTATCGCCTCTGGCGAGGCTTCCGTTAGAGACGCTCTTGTTAAAGCCCTAAAGGAAAAGGGGCTTGAGGATAAGTTCAAAGTTGTAGAAACGGGCTGTATGGGAATGTGTAGCAGGGGACCTTTCATGGTAGTTGACGATATCGTCTACAACAAGCTCAACGCAAGAGCGGTCGGCGAAATAGTTGAAGAACATCTTATAAAAGGTAACATCGTGGAAAAATACCTAATGGAACTTCCATCCAAGGAAAAAGTAAAAGAAGCGTTTAAAGAGCATCCATTTTTCTCAAAGCAAGTTAGGATAGTTACGAGAAACCTTGGACAGATAGACCCAAGAAGCATAGACGACTATCTTGAAAGAGGTGGATACAAGGCCCTTGAGAAAGTTCTAAAAGAGATGAAACCACAAGATGTTATAGAAGAGATCAAAAACTCTGGCCTTCGTGGAAGAGGAGGAGCAGGATTTCCTACAGGACTTAAATGGGAATTTGCAGCAAAGCAGAAGGACGACACGAAGTATGTTGTGTGTAACGCTGATGAAGGAGATCCGGGAGCTTTCATGGACAGGGCGGTCCTTGAAGGAGATCCGCATTCTGTTTTAGAAGGACTTACAATTGCAGCCTATGCTATCGGCGCAAAAAGAGGATTTATCTACGTAAGGGCAGAGTATCCACTTGCAATAGAAAGGCTCACAATTGCTATAAGTCAAGCAAGAAGCAGAGGATTTCTTGGGAAGAATATCCTTGGTACCGACTTTTCCTTCGATATAGAAATAAGAATAGGTGCTGGAGCCTTTGTTTGTGGAGAAGAAACGGCTTTAATGGCATCTGTTATGGGACTTAGAGGTCAGCCTTGGCCAAGACCACCATACCCAGTTGAAAAGGGACTTTGGGGCCATCCAACGGTTATAAACAATGTTGAAACGCTGGCAAATATCGCTTGGATAATAAACAACGGCTGGCAGGAATTCAGAAAATACGGAACAGAGAAAAGTCCCGGAACAAAAGTCTTTGCATTGGCTGGAAAAGTTAAGAACACCGGTCTTGTTGAAGTGCCTCTTGGTATCACTTTGCGCGAGCTTATATTCGATATCGGTGGTGGAATTCCGAATGGAAAGAAGTTAAAAGCGGTCCAGACCGGTGGGCCCAGCGGAGGTGTAATACCTGCCGATAAGATAGATACACCAATTGATTACGAATCTTTAACGGCCCTTGGAACGATAATGGGTTCTGGTGGAGTTATAGTCCTTGACGAGGACGATTGTATGGTGGATGTTGCAAAGTTCTTCCTTGAGTTCACTGTCCATGAATCCTGTGGAAAATGTACGCCATGCAGAGAAGGAACAAGAGCGATGTACGAGATTTTGGACAGAATCAGCAGAGGCGAAGGAACAATGGAAGATATAGATACTCTTGAAGAGCTTGCGCAGGTTGTTAAAGAAACAGCTCTTTGTGGACTT
>JAMOOR010000186.1 GCA_027065235.1 Thermotogaceae bacterium
ACAAAAAACAAGAAAGAATGCAAACAGACAAACAACAATAACATAGAGGGTATAAGGATAAGCGGTATTGAGAAAACAGAAGACGTATTAACGGACAGAGCAGGCCTTTTACTCTTTGTGAAGTATCTTTCGCAAATAGGAATATATCCTCTCATAGAGAGATACTTCGGAAGTATGAGAAAGAGCAAAAAAGGAATACCGATAGAAAATATCTTCAAGCAACTCTTTTGCTTTTTCGTTGACGGAACATCATTCAGTTTATTGAGGTTCGATGAAATCAAAAGAGACAAAGGATACATAGAAACGATAGAAAACAATAGAGAATTGATGCTTTCCTCTCATAGTGCAAAGAGGTTCTTTTACTCCTTCTCCTTTGTCCGTATATGGTTATTCAGGAGATTACTTCAGGATTTATTCATATGGAGATTAACAGTTGAAAAACCGGATATCATTATTCTTGGTATGGATACAACCGTATTGGATAATAACGATGCAAAGAAAAGGGAAGGAGTTCAAGGCACATATCAAAAAACAAGAGGTTTTCAACCTCTTCAAATGAACTATGGCAACTGCGTTATCGATGCGGTATTCAGAGGAGGAAAGAAGCATAGTAACTATGGAAATACGGTAATAGAAGCGGTGAGTCATATCGTAAAGAGGATACGGAAAGAATACAGGGAAGATGTTCCCATTATCATAAGAGCGGATGCGGGGTTCTTTGATAAAAAGAACTTTGAAGCATTTGAAAGGATGAACATAGGATACATATGCGGAGGAAGAGTATACAGTGACATAAAGGAAAAGATGAGTAAGGTTTCTTCATTCGAAGAGTATGAAAAATGTGATGAAAACGGAAACTGTGTTGTATGGGAATACAAAGAGTTTACGGATAAAAGAGGAAATTGGAATAAGGAAAGGCGTGCGATATACACAAGGATACCGTACAATGGAAAAAGACAACTCGTATTGGACTTTGCAAAGGAAGAGAGGATTATCTATACAAATCTCGGAACAAGCGAAGAACTCAACAAACTTTTCATTGATAAAGGCAAAGAAGAATATCTCAATCCGGATAAGATCATAGAAACATATCACAACAGAGGAAACGATGAACTTGTAAACAGATACCTCAAAGAATTCGGAACGGAAAAGTTACCCTTCAAGAGATTTATTCCGAATGCGGCATTCTATTATATAATGTGTGTCTCATTCTTTCTATGCGAAGCATTCAAAAAAGATGTTCTTCTGGCAAATGAAAGAAAAGAAGGAACCGAACCTGTAAATATCTCTCCTACCACCGTAAGGAGAACATTCATTGATTTTGCGGGGCGTATCGTACATACGGGAAGAAGGATTATCCTGAAAGTGACAGAATGGATATGGGAAAGGATAAATATTCCGTTGTTATGGCACAGATGTAACAACCCGGTTCCTATATGAATATCTTTCAATAGAAACTTGCAATAGAAATTTGCAATACGTATCTTTCATATCACACATTATCCACAAGCCTTATCTTAACCTTGCCTTATCCTTTGAAAGGTCAGAGATAAATATGCGCAAAAACGGCAAAAACATATGGAAGCATAAATAAAACATCAAAAAAATGATACAAAGATTACACAAATTCCTCTCAAATCTCAAAAACTTCATAGATTTCATAAAAATTCATTCGGAAATCCTCAAAAAGCAATTAAAATTATCATTATGAGATAAAAATCGCTCAATTTAGGTTGTTGATTGTTTATTTGTTTTCTTTATTTCTTTTGTAGTTTTTCTTACCGTTCTTATCTTTTTAATCTCTTTTAACATTGCTTTTACACCTTTTACACTATTCTCATAGGTTCCGGATATATATTTCATTCCGTCATAGACTGCAACATCCACCTTTTTCTTTGAAATGTCAATTCCTATTGACAACATTAGTACTACCTCCTATAATCTAAAAGATTTGGTTATGATA
>JAMOOR010000187.1 GCA_027065235.1 Thermotogaceae bacterium
TCCTTTTTGAATCATCAAGGAAGGCTACAACTTTTCCTAAAGAAGGTCTTCTTTCAAATTCTTCCAAAAGCATCGTTCCAGCATCGCCGGCTCCGATTATTATTACTCTTTTTTCTGAAAAACCTGAAGTCTTTTTGTGCTCGGACATCCAATGCCAGACAATTCTACTGAGCATTAACAGTATCCCGCTTCCAAGAAAGACCATTACTCCAACAGATCTTGGAAGAATAATACCCTTGTAGAAATAAAAGAAAGCCAAATTTGAAAGGTATGAAATTATGGATCCCCTGAAAAGCAACATCATATCTTTGGAAGATGCATAGGCCCATACAACTCTGTAGTTCCCATTGATCACGTAGACTATCGCAGATAGTAATGTATATATGTATACTGATGGTGCGTACTTCGACATCTCAGCAAAGTTAAAACCAAATCTTATAAAAAGTGCTACAACGCCAGCGAATAATGTTAATCCAACATCTATTAAAAACAATAGAAATCTCCTCACGCTATCACCATCTCGTTACAAGCCGAGAATTTTCTGATGGAAGGAGTTTGTATTTCTCAAGAACGTTTCGATAATCCACTTTTATATATATTCTTAATATCTGAATTAAATTATTACTCATAAGTCTATAAGCAGGATATTTCTTTACATATTCTTCAAAATCCATGACGTTGTCGTCTTTATAGATCAACACTTTGCTTTGAACGAACTCATCAGGATGCACCAATGTAAGCTTGTAAGGTGTATCAACTATGAATATATCATCAAAATTATCATACATCTCTTTTAAAACTTCATAATCTTCATCGTCGAAACCGCTGTTTAGGGTCTCTTTTAAGTTATTTCTTATTTTTTCAAGGGTCTCCATGGCAAGTGATCTACTAACGAGTCCGGGATCGATACCTTCTATAGAGAAGGGCATTTCCACAACTACCTTCCAAAGCTCCCTTCTAAGCAATCTTTCAAGGACTTCATGTGCTTTATCAATATCTTCTTTGAATTCTGTTTGTCCCGACTTTTTGAGGAACTTTATCTCTTCAATAATGGTGCTGTCGGTAAGATCAACAAATTCTTCAAGATCCAGTATTCTCTCTTTTAAGTTCAACGGCCTGAATGAATACTTAAGAATTTCTTGGATCATAAGATCTGCAGCTCTGGATGTTTTATGGAAGTACACGTTTTTATACATCATGAACCTACCAAAAAGGGCTGCATAGATATCATCCATAACTTTTGCGTTGTAACACAACACATCCCTACCATCTTTTTTAGCGATAAGTGAGTTTCTTATTATTCTATCAGGTGCTCCTGTTCCAAACGTTCTCGTTCCACTGTTATATGAATCCCTTAGAATGAAGTCAATCCTATCAGCACCAAGTGGTCCTTGAACTATATTGAATTCAACGCTACCCGTCTCTTCACCGTGAAAAACCTCAATTACCATTTCAAAAACCTTCTTAAGAGCTTCTTTCACATCTGATACGTTTCCTACGGTCGCTTCGAGGTCTTTAAGAACTGAGTCCTTTAAAGAATCTTTTGGAAGGTTTTTAAAGGTTTCGTAAACGTGATCAGGCATAAGTTCAAGAAGAATTTTATCTCTGTATTCATCGTGCCCTCCATCAATTCCTGCCATTGGGTAAACGATATCGTCGAATTGATGGCTGAATGGTCCATGCCCGATGTCATGAAGAAGCCCTGCCAGCCTCAATATCCTCTGTTTCGAATAATCGTTCTTGAATAGATGTTCAGCGTACATTCCAGCAACATGCATCGTTCCAACGGAATGTGCAAATCTTGTATGTGAAGCCCCAGGATATACAAATACAGCGCCAGCAAGTTGTGAAAGAAATCTAAGCCGCTGAACCGGTTTAGTATCCATTATGAGCATTTCAAGGGGAGATATAAATATCTCAGAATAAATGGGGTCTCTTGATACTTTATATCTCATCACT
>JAMOOR010000188.1 GCA_027065235.1 Thermotogaceae bacterium
GGTTGAAGGGCATGCAAACTTCGATGAGTATGGAAAAGATATCGTTTGTGCAGCGGTGAGTTCTATAGTTCAATATGCGGCATATATCCTGAAACTAAATGGAGCAGAGTTTGAAAAAAGAGAAGGATTTTTGAAGATCTACAACATAAAAGACGATGATTGTTCAAAAAAAACTATTTTCGTTTTGAAAGAAGCGCTTATGGATATAAAGAAGAAGTTTCCAAAACATCTTGAATTGGAGGTGAAATAAATGGCCACCGATGTCAACAAGAAAGATAGCAATCCAAAATACCTTGGTGTTAAGGTTGGAGATGGGCAGTTTGTAAGAGCTGGAAATATACTTGTAAGGCAGAGAGGAACAAAATTCCATCCAGGCAAGAACGTTGGAATGGGAAGAGATTTCACCCTTTTTGCTCTTAAAGACGGTTATGTGAAATTCCATATGAGAAAGAACCGAAAATACGTTTCCGTTTTGGAGGAAGAGATTAAATGAATACAAAGAAGATATCCCTTGTTGGGGTATTTTCTGCGGTTGCGCTGGCAGTTATGTTTATTGAGTTTCCAATATTTCCAGCAGCATCTTTCTTAAAGTACGATCCCAGCGATATAGTGGCGTTACTTGTAGCTATTCCATATGGAATATCCTCAGGTTTTACGGTGATAGTAATTAAGGACATACTTTATTATCTAATAAAATCTGGAGACATAGTTGGAATTTTGATGAACATAATAGCGGGATTTTCTTTTGTATTCTTTGCAGCTAAATTCTGGAACAAAAACAGGATATTAGCAGGCTCTTTGGCAACCATCGTAACAACAATTTTAATGGTAGCAATTAACGCTGTTGTGGTTCCATTCTATTTCAAAGCACCATTTTCCTTATACCTTAAGTTTTTACCATGGATCATTGCTTTTAATTTGATCAAGTTCGGAATAGATTTCGTGGCCGTTATACCACTTACGAAATACCTTGACAAAGTGTTTAGACTCGATTGAAAGGAGGAGAGAAAAATGGCAAGAGCTTTGCCAAAACAGAAAACTTATCTAGCTAAACCTGGTGAGATAGAAAAGAAATGGTATGTTATAGATGCACAGGGAAAAACCCTCGGAAAGCTTGCAACAAAAGTAGCTATGATTCTCATGGGAAAACACAAGCCAATATACACTCCCCATGTAGACACAGGTGACTATGTCGTTGTGGTTAATGCAGATAAAATAGTCCTTACCGGAAAGAAGCTGGATCAGAAAAAGTACTACAGGCATTCCGGATATCCGGGAGGACTCAAGGTTGTTACAGCTAGGCAGCTTCTTCAAAAGCACCCAGAAAAGCTTGTATACCTTGCTGTAAAAAGAATGCTTCCAAAGAATACATTGGGAAGACATATGATTAAGAAACTCAAGGTTTACGCTGGACCTGATCATCCGCATCAGGCTCAAAAACCTGAAAAGCTTGAAATATGAGGGAGGGGAGATAGATGCAGGACTTCTACGGGACTGGTAGGAGAAAAACTTCCGTCGCCAGAGTTCACCTTAGACCAGGAGAGGGGAAGGTATTTATAAATGGTAAGGAAATGTTAGGAGCTTCCCTTGAAGATAAATTCCAGGTTTATTTTGATAATCCAGCATGGGTTAAGCACGCGGTTGAGCCTCTGATTGTGACAGAAACAGCTGAAAAATTCGATATCATAATTAGGGTTAGAGGCGGAGGAAAATCTGGTCAAGCTGGTGCAATAAGACTCGGAATAGCAAGGGCTCTTTTAAATCACGATCCTGAACTCAGGCCAACTCTTAAGAAACATAAGATGCTTACAAGAGATCCAAGAATGGTAGAAAGGAAGAAATACGGACTCAAGAAAGCGAGAAGAGCTCCACAGTTCTCTAAGAGATGATACCGAAAAATGTTATAGAAGAAATAAAAAACCGTTTAGATATAGTAGATGTAATTTCAGAGTATA
>JAMOOR010000189.1 GCA_027065235.1 Thermotogaceae bacterium
GTGGTGGACAGAAACACAATCAGCCATCTGCATCTTGAGCCAACAGAAGTAATCAAACTTGAAGAAGAAAATTAGCACTTAAGCTTTTTCAGAACTCCTCTGATTTTCTCCTATGGTTACCAGCCAGCCCAAGAGTTCTTTTGTGCCTTGATTTCTTTTTTAACTCCTCATCACAACTTTTGCCATTTTTGCTCTATTACAAATAGAGAAAAAGAAAACGCTCTTTTTCTATTATGAAGTATGATGACCGACAGGGAACTACAGCTGCTTGAAAACATACTTGAAGAGCTGAGGCTGCTGAGGAAAGCAATAGAGGATAGCAACCGTGTATCTGTTCCAGGCAGAAAGTTTATCTCGCTGAAAGAGGCTTCAAAGATAAGTGGGCTTTCTGTCAGACGGCTCAGAGAATATATAAAGGCTGGGGTTCTGACCAGATATGGTTCGAAAAAAAGAATTCTTATCCTTGCTGCTGAACTTGAAGAGGCAATAAGAAATGGCTTCACTTACCCTTCAAACCCAGCTCCAAACACAAAACGAAATCTGCTTAGACCTGTAAGGTTAAAGGAGCAAAAAGTATCTTGACAGAGGTGGTTGTCTAACATATTAGACAATGCAGCATGGCAGTTGTTAAGAAAAAAGACGGCAGGTATTTCTGTGTATACTACGATGAATCTGGTAAGCAGATATGGAAGGCATTTGGAAGAGGACCAGAAGCTAAAAAAGCTGCAAAGGCGTTTGATCTTGAAATAAAAGCAAAAAAGAAAAAAGGCTACTCCGTAGCAGAACCTCAGAAAATAGATATAACCAATCTCACTGCACTTTACCTCGAAGCAAAGAAAAACACACTCCATCCACTTACCTATAAGATCATAGTATCATTTAACGACAACGTTCTTTATCCCACTCTTGGCGGGAAAAACATTGCAAGCCTTACAAAAAGAGATCTTCTGCCAGTGATCAAAAAGCTTGAAGAGAGAAATTTGTCCAATGCTACAATCAACAGATACCTCACATATCTCAAAGCAATCCTGAACTGGGGAGTTCAAAATGACATCATCCCTTCAAACCCCTTTGCAGGTGTAAAAAAAAGGAAGGAAGCACCCTATAAAGTGCCTATTGTAACCCGTGCTGAGCTTGAGCGATTACTTGAGGTTGCACCAGAACATCTGGCATGGGCGATGCTCGTAACATTCTATACAGGATGCCGTCCAGGACCAAGTGAGCTGTTCAGGCTGAAGTGGGATGACGTGGACTGGGAAGAAAGGACACTCACAATCTATGGCAGTAAAACAGAAAGAATCAGAAAAGTTTATCTGAACGACACCTTTTTTGAACTGCTGAAGGAGAAATATAAAAACCGTGACTGTGAATATATAGTAAGCTACAGAGGGAAACCTGTAGGATCACTAAAGCGAGCATGGAAGACAGCTCTTAAAAAGGCTGGTATTACAAAAAGACTCAGACTCTACGACCTCAGACACGCCTTTGCCACCTATATGCTCGCTCACGGTGCAGACCTCAAAGCTGTGTCTGAGATGATGGGACACCACTCAACAAAGACAACGGCCGATAGATACTATCAACTTGTTGCGGAGCTGAAAAAGGATGCAGTAGACAAATTACCAGTACTAAAGGTCGTTCATAATCACAATCAAAATATTAGACAAAATATTAGACAAAGTCGACATGGAAGATAGAATGCGTCTGAAATGGGTTGAAAATAAAATGCGCCCGGCAGGATTCGAACCTGCGACCTTTGGATTCGTAGTCCAACGCTCTATCCAGCTGAGCTACGGGCGCGTTTATATAAAGATAACATTGAATCCTTTTCTATGCAAGCTTCATCTGACACCCAAAAGCAGCTTCAGGATAGTAGAACATTGACCCTCCCACGACTAAAGCCGTGAGATTCCCGCTTCAACGAGTGATGATTCGTAGACCTGCC
>JAMOOR010000190.1 GCA_027065235.1 Thermotogaceae bacterium
ATAGACTATGATGTGGCTTTTAAGGCTAATGAGGTTACGATAGATTTCACAAAAATAAAATACGCAACGATGACTCTTGAGGTGGAAATCCCTGCGCGCATGACTCTGGATTCTTCTAAGCTTATTTATGAATACGAGAGTTCTATTGATAAACAGGATGTCCTAAACAATGCAACGATATCAACTGTAATGCTTATTGTTGAAGGGACGAATACCACAGGAATCACGCCTGTCGTTGAATTTTGGATGAAAGGAAAAAATGAAAGAACTTTTAATAAAATTTCAACGCTTAATTTCTCCGAAACCTTCAAAAGCATAATCACCCTTAAGGAAAGCGATGTAAGAAAGTTGGCAACAGAAGGCATGGACTACAAGCTTAGTGTATGGCTGTCAAAAGGCAAACAAGAGTTCAAGGAAAACGGGAAAATGGATCTTAGGCTTAAACTCAGTTCAGATATCACGGCTGGTTCTAAATGAGGAGGTGAGTTAAATGAGAAAGTTGATGATATCACTTATTTTTGGTGTTCTGTTTACCACTTATGCTTTAGCTGTTATACCAACGCTTTATCCAGATAATCCAGCATTTGCTTTTGAAAGTCCAAGAAAGCACCTTGATTTATCTGGTATGAATGCAAGATTGGGTTTCACAAGCAATTTAATAACCATAGGCGATGTAAACAACCTGCTTACCGGCGAGAAGATAATATTTGACGCGAGCAGACTCGACTTAATCGGAGACGATGGATTCCTTCTACTCCCAAATATTCTCGTTCCTAATCACATAAATGTTGGGTTTCGGAATATGAAGTTTGGAGTGAATTCCAGATTCTTTTCGAATGTGTCGATGAATCTTCCTAAAGAAACTATGAGGTTCGTGTTTGGCGATTACGATTTTGGAGAATCCCTTGATTCTACCTTCACACTCCTTAAAGGTGGCATATACAGTGAAGCTGGATTGTTGTTTGGTTTGAAGTTGGGCGATATCTCGATGGCGTTGGAAGGTGGAGCTTATGTCCCTTATATCTGGTTTGATAAAGAATCCATATCATCCTTCCACTATAGTTCAAATGAGGATGAAGGAGGATTTGAATTAGCTCTATCTGGTAAGCAGAAGCTTTACAGTCTTTTGAATTCTTTTGATTCCATAGAAGTTGATTCAGAGAAGCTGATCAATTCAGCAGGGTATTATGTAAGCTTTGGAGCTGTATGGGATATTGGAAATTTCAAAGTTGCAGCGGCTCTTAACAACTTCAGCGTAAAACCGGCGAAGCTTGAGAATTATGGATATGCCAATGTAACTTTTGAGGCATCACTTTCCAATTTGAATTTTAAATCTGCTACGCCAGTTGTTGAGTTTCCAAAAGGAAAGCTTGAAAAGCTTGAAGAAGCAACGGATGTTTCACTTCCATACGAAGTTAACTTGTTCGCATCTTACAGTTTCTCAACACTTGATATAGCTTTTCACGGAAAATATGTGCCAGACATGAACTCTTCTGAGTTTGGAGGATATCTTGGATTTCGAGACATTGTTTGGATAGACCTTACCATGCTTCCAAACAATTTGTGGAAAAAGGAAGTGGGGCTCAATTGGGACACGGCGCACTTTAGATTCACCGCAACAGTCGGTGTTGTTGATGCAGGAGGGCTACTAAATGCAGATCTTTCAAAAATGACAGGAATGTCTGTGAAAATTGGATTTGGACTAGGATTTTAGTAAAAAACTGATCTTGCCATACGGAAGGATTAATTTCCAACGCTTTGTTATACAGCGAAGAATACGTTATGGTATGGCCGAACAATGACAAATGACGGAGATGGTAATATTCAACCATGGAGGAAAAGATTTTTTAGAAGTTAAATTACGCTATTAATTGAAGCAAAGGAGTTGTTTGTTTGTGCTGTCATAAAAGAACTTTTGCGAAGATCATCAGTTGCCCCGTTG
>JAMOOR010000191.1 GCA_027065235.1 Thermotogaceae bacterium
TTCTAACCTTTCCAAAGTGTTTATTCCCACAGTAAGGGCATTCTGTAAATGTTTTCAATACGCCTTTTTCTCTCAGGTATGTTTCTGCTTTTTCCTCATCTGCAGCTATTTTAACAAGGAAGCTTATCTCCATCTTTCCACCCCTTATCTCTTTCTTATGTTTTATTTTACTCACCTGTTGGGGTGGATTCAAGTATATAATCACCTTTTTATTTTTTGCTCTTTTCAACTGTTTGATACATTAACACTTTTATCTCACTGTTTTTCTCAAATTCTTCAAACTCGGTGTTCCACCATTTGTTCCATATTTCTTCTTTTTTCTTTTCAAGAAGTTTTTTCTTTATTTCATCCTTAATCTCATCAAATGATGGCACTTTTTCCGTTTTTGACTCTCCAACTTTGATTATCACCCACTTAACACCTACCTTGTAGGGTCCAAGAATAGCATCTTTAGGAGAGTTCATTATCTTTTTTGCAATGTCGTTCCCAAACAAGTACTTCATTTTGTCTTCCGTTAAAAATCCAATTTTTCCACCATCTTTTGCGGTTCCAGAATCCACGGACATTTCCTTTGCAACATCTTCAAAACTTTCACCTTTTAGTATTCTCCTCAAAGCTTTTGTCGCATCATCTTTAGTATCGAGAACAATTATGTAAACTTCCTTTTGAACTTGATCTTTTTTGGATAGATAGTTCTCTTTGTAGTAACTTTTTATCTCTTCCACGGACACCGTTGCGTCCTTAGTGATTTTTTCCTTCAAATTTTCAAGACTTTTATTTGTAGCATATATCCAGGAAAATTTCTTTTTTAGATCATCCAATGTAAGACCAAATTCTGCGATATATTTCTCGAAATCTTTTTCATTCATTCCGAGGTTTTTAAGGGCATTTTTCATCTGGGTATCAACATAATTTTTGATTTCTTCCTCGTTTGGATACACCCCTTCTTTTTTTGCCATCTGTTGAATTAACATTTGGTTGATGATGTCCTTTAGAACTTCGTATCTGTACCTTTGCAAAAAGAGCATTCCTTCTTCCGTAGATGTAAGAACATCGAAGAATTTCTCATCTATCGTATATACAGAGGATAATATCCTTTTAAGGTCGGCCATGAGGTTTAAAAAATCTGAATCTATCTTCTCACCATTTACTATGGCGACTGGTGTGGCAGTATTTGCAAATATTCCTACATTTAAAATAATCAGGACCAACGCTACGAACAATTTTTTCCTCATCTTCTCATCTCCTTTTTCGCTATTTCCCAATATTTGTCCATTTCTTCTACGTCCATATCTTTTATGCTTTTTCCATCTTTCTCTATAAGTTTTTCCATAAGAGAAAATCTTTCCACAAATTTCTCCACGGATTTTCTAAGAGCTCTCTCTGGATCTATGTTCAAAAATCTCGATAAATTTACAAGAGAAAAAAGAATATCTCCGAATTCTTCTTCGGAAGGATTTCTTTTGAACTCTTCTATTTCTTCTTTTATCTTTTCGATAATACCTTGTGAATCTTTCCAATCGAATCCAACAACTGAAGCGTTTTCTTGAATTCTTCTTGCAAGCGACAGAGCGGGGAGAGCTTTATTTACTTCACCTATTGAGCTTTTCTTTTTCTTGCCTTTTTCTTTAGCTTTCATTTCTTCCCAGCGAATATAAGAATATTTTCCATCCTTTTTAAAAACATGGGGATGTCTTCGGATAAGCTTATCTGTAAGGTTGTCAACAACATCTTTTATCGTGAAGGCGTTTCTTTCCTTTGCTATCTGACTGTGAAATACAACTTGAAGGAGAACATCACCAAGCTCTTCTTTCATTGCTTCATCGTCTTTTTCGTCAATTGCTTCAAGCAGTTCGTAAGCTTCCTCTATTAGATAAGGTTTTAAGCTTTCATGGGTTTGGGCTCTATCCCAATCGCACCCGCCAGGAGCTCTGAGTATTTCCATTACTTCTATAAGCTTTTCAAAGCTTTCTCCAATTTTACCCAAGTTTACACACTCCTTTTAAGTATCATTATCTCCACCCTGTCTGAGGCGTCTTCCGCGAGGTCAGAAATGTCACCTATGAGTGTTATTATTTCTTTTATTTCAAGCTTTTGCGCTCTGTCTATATCTAATGAAAATAGAGTTTTCATAATATCCCACTCTACCATGTCTTCTTCATGTTCCTTTTCCTCAGTTCTTTTTATAAAATTTTTCGCCTTCTCCATATCTTCAAACATCAAGTTTATGGATTCCTTTAACTCCTTGAATGTATCCACAGCAAGGCGTGCTTGCCTTCTTATTCCGCTTTTAATTTCTGGTGGAATTTCTGGTTCTTGAAGACTCACAATTCTTGTTACAGTTTCTGCTCTGTCAGCTATTCTGTCTACAGCTTCAATAAGTCCAAGGAGGTCTCCCCTGAAATTTGGTAGAAATGCTCCTGCATACATCATACTTTCTGTTTCCCTTCTTAGAGCATCTGCCTCGCTTTCCAGTGTCATGACTTTTTCGCAACATCTATCAGCATCATCGCAATTTCCATCAAGATATGCGTTTATAAAATCTTCAAAATTGTCAAGCGTTTTCCCGACAGTTTCCACATGCTCTTTAAACTTCTTTATTATCTTCTCTTCTTTCTTCCCTATGAATATCATCTTTATACCCCCTTTATCTTAAATATTAAGTAAAGGACAATTGAAACAACTCCTGATATAACCGGAGTCTGTACCCATCCAAGAAATATTCTAATCAACATTCTTTTGTTTGCAAGGTTAGTACCTCTAGCCAGGCCTGCTCCAAGGACTCCTCCGACAACCGCTTGCGATGTAGAAACCGGCACACCTATGATTGCGAATATCCATACAGTGAGAGCCTCTGCCAAAATCGAAATGAGTGACGAAAAGTAATCAAGTTCTATAATTCTTTTTCCAACGGTAAGCATTACTTTTTTGCTGTATGTGAGTATTCCAAAGGCTATAGCAAGACCGCCAATCAAAGCAGCACTATTAACGCTTAAAAGAACTCCCACAAACGCCCCTGTAACATTAGCGACGTTATTTGCACCAAGAGAATATGCACCATAGGCTCCAGCGATCCATGCGGTTATTATCAATATCCTATTTTGAAGTGTTATAGACTTTATCTTAGAAAACAGCGGAGCCAAAATTTTGTAGAGTATAAACCCTATTATTAAAGCTCCAATTGGCGTGGCAATCCAACATATAACTATCTTCACAAGAACCATCCAGTTGACCTTTCCAGTAAGCAGTCCAATTCCAACTATACCGCCAACTATTGCTTGAGAAGTTGAAACGGGAAGACCAAAATATGTCATTATTGCAACAGATATAGCTCCACCAAGTACGGACAAGGTGCTTTCCATCAGATTGGAGTTACTCAAAGAACCTATGGTTTTAAGTCCAGCAGCGCCACCTATAACAGCACCGAGAACAACAAATATAGATGCCACAATGGTGGCTTTTCTGTAGGGAATCATCCCGTTGGCAACAGGTGGTCCGAAAACGTTCGCAGAATCATTTGCACCAAGTCCCCAACCTAAAAATATAGCTGGAAGAATGTACCACCACATCATGTTATCGCCTCTTTTACTAAAGTATTTCTAAAATAGTTGTGTTTGTTTAAAAAGCTTTTCTCTTTTCTTAAGAACTACCTTGTATCTTTCTTCAGATATTTTTCCTTCTTTTAACCAATTGCTTAGCATGCTTTCATTTACAACCTCAATCACACCAGAAAAGGTTAATCTGTGAAAGACAGTAGCTCCAAATTCCTTAATTTTTTCCTTATGTTCCTTTGTAGGATATCCAAAGTGCTTGGCAAATCCATATTGAGGATATATTTTATCATAAGATGTCATAATTTTGTCTCTGGTAACCTTTGCCAATATAGAAGCTGCTGCTATACTTTGGCTCTTTGAGTCCCCTTTCACTATGCATAAGCTTTTTTCATTGATCTCAAGTTTTTTGCCGTCTATCAAGAGGATATCAAATTTTTCATTCAAATTTTCTACGGCTCTTTTTATTGCAAGTTTTGTGGCGTTTAGAATGTTCAAAACATCTATTTCCTCTGGTGTGGCAATTCCTATTCCATAGTAAGAGTTTTTCAATATTACTTCGTATATTTCCTCTCTACTTTTTGAAGAGAGCTTTTTAGAGTCATCAACGATATCGAGATTACTTTTTAATATAACTACAACAGCAACAACGGGACCCGCTAAGGGTCCCCTACCTGCCTCATCGGCACCTGCCACAATTCCGTACTTATTTTTATAAAAATCGTCAAAGCTTTTTCCTATCACTTTTTGCTTTTCACACTTCCCCTGTAGAATGGGAGTTTAACTACTTCTGCCTTTGCGTCTCTGTTTCTTATCTTCACAATGAGTTTTGTGCCTTTTTTGTGGAAGCCGGTTTTTACATACCCAAGGGCTATAGATTTGTTAAGCGTAGGCGAGAAACTTCCGCTGGTGATTTCACCAATTTCTTCGCCTTCTTCGCTGAATATCTTGTATCCGTGCCTAGCTATGTTTCTTCCTTCAAGAACCATTCCCACAAGTTTCCTTGTTAATCCCTTTTCTTTTGCTTCAAGAAGAGCGGCTTTTCCTATAAAGTCCTCTTTTTCAAATTTAACGGTCCATCTTAAACCTGCTTCGAGGGGATTTGTCTCATCATTCATATCGTTTCCGTAAAGAAGATAAGAAGCTTCAAGTCTTAGAAGGTCCCTCGCACCAAGTCCTGCAGGTTTTACTCCAAGGTCTAGGAGATCTCTCCACACTGTAACTGTAGCATCTTTTTCCACCATTATTTCAAAGCCGTCTTCTCCTGTATATCCAGTTCTTGATATAACAGCCTTTACTCCTTTAACTCTACCTTCAGCAAAGTGATAGAATCCAATTTCCTTCAACTTAATATCGGCTATCTGCTGCAAAACCTCTTCAGCCTTTGGACCCTGTACAGCGATAAGGCCAAACTCATCAGATCTGTTTTCTACTTTAACGTTGAACTTACTCTCTTGTGATTTTATCCAGTTGAAATCTTTATCGATATTGGCGGCGTTAACTACCAAATATGCAGTTTCTTTATCAACTTTAAATGCAATGAGATCATCTATGATTCCACCCTTTTCGTTGCACATTGGAGAATAGACAGCCTCTCCAAATTTTATAGATGCGAAGTCATTGGTTATTATGTAATCAACGAATTTTATAGCGTCAGGCCCTGTCACATATATCTCTCCCATGTGTGATACATCAAACATTCCTACATTCTCTCTAACCGTTTTTGTTTCATCCAATATAGACGTGTATTGGACTGGCATATTCCACCCAGCAAAATCAACCATCTTAGCACCGAGCCTCATATGTTCTTCATAAAGAGGAGTTCTTTTTAGTTCACTCATCCTTAGTCCCTCCCTCATCCAGTATTTTGATTGCCCTCTCATATAAGCTTTCTGGCACTAGAACTTCCGCAACCCCTCCAGAACCAAATATAACTGGAAGAGCGTAATCAGCTTGCTTAAGCATAACAGGAATTTTATGTTCCTCAAGTAGAGATTTTATTGCGCTTGCCTCAAATTCTTTGAATTCCCCTAAACTTTTCCATCCCTTCATACTTATCACCCACTTAGAATTGTATCACTAAAGTATTAAAATTACCTATATAGGGGGGTGGATACGAATGAAAAAGATACCAAAAGAAGTAATAGAAGAAGTTGAGAAGCTTAGGGAAGAGATAGAATATCACAATTATAGATATTATGTTCTTGCAGATCCTGTTATATCCGACGAGGAGTATGACAAACTTATGAAGAGGCTCATCCAGCTCGAAAAGAAGTATCCAGAGCTTGTCACACCTGATTCCCCTACCCAGAGAGTTGGAGGGAAAGTGCTGGAAGGTTTCAAGAAAGTGAAGCATTCTACGCCAATGCTCAGCCTTGATAATACCTACGATGAAAATGAAATAAGAGAATTTGATGAAAGGATAAAAAAGGGTCTTGCCGGTGAAAATGTGGAATACGTCTCCGAACTCAAAATAGATGGGATTTCCATAGCTCTTCGTTATGAAAACGGAAGATTCAGAATGGCAATAACACGAGGGGACGGGACGGAAGGAGAAGACGTTTCAGAGAATGTAAAGCTCATAAGGAGCGTCCCCTTGAGATTGAGAAAACCCCTTACTTTGGAAGTGCGGGGGGAAATATACATGCCAGTTGAGGAGTTTAAGAGGATAAATGAGGAAAGGGAAGAACAAGGTCTTCCAGCGTTTGCCAATCCGAGAAATGCAACTGCGGGAACCATAAGACAACTTGATACATCAGTCGTTGCCAAGAGAAATCTTGATACTTTTATATATTATTTAGTTAATCCCCAAGCTTATGGAATAGAAACACAATGGGAAGCGCTCCAATTTTTGAAAGAGATAGGTTTTAAAATAAATCCACATTCGAAATTGTGCAAATCCATTGACGAAGTCATTGATTATTGGAGGGTATGGACCGATGAAAGACATAAACTTGACTACTGGGTCGATGGTGTCGTTGTGAAGGTAAACTCTTTCAGGCAGCAGGAAAGGTTGGGAACTACGGCAAAATCCCCAAGATGGGCTATTGCATTTAAATTTCCTGCCGAACAAGTAAGGACAAAACTTTTAGATGTTACATTCCAAGTTGGAAGAACGGGTGTTATAACTCCCGTTGCAGAGCTCGAACCAGTACAACTTTCAGGAACAACCATTAAAAGAGCTTCTCTTCATAACTTTGATTATATTAAGGAAAAGGACATTAGAATTGGAGACTGGGTGTTTGTGGAAAAAGCTGGTGGGATAATTCCGCAAGTTGTAAAGGTTATAACTGAGCTCAGGGACGGAAGCGAAAGGGAAATTAAACCACCGGAAAAGTGCCCGGTATGTAGAGGCCCTGTTGGTAAGTTAGATCCCTCGGAGGTTGCAATAAGATGTTTGAACCCTCATTGTCCAGCAAAGCTGAAGAAAGCGCTGGAAACTTTCGTTTCTAGGGATGCTATGAACATAGATGGTATGGGAGAGAAGTTAATAGAAAGAATGGTAGATTCAGGAATAGTGAAGGACATTGCTGATATTTACTATCTCACTCCATTTGATTTTGCTCAACTTGGAAGTGGCATTGGCCAGCGGACGATTGCTAAGCTTTTAAAAGAGATTGAAGAATCAAAGAAAAGGCCTCTTGAAAAGTTAATAGCTGGTCTTGGAATACCCCATGTTGGAACAAAGATGGCAAAGATTCTTGCGGAGAACTTCGAAAGCCTTGAGGATTTAGCAAATGCTTCTCTTGAAAGGCTTATGGAAATTGAAGGGATAGGGGAGGAAGTTGCAAAGTCAATAATAGAGTATTTCAGAAACGAGAAAACTAGAGAGATAATAGGAAAACTCAAGAAAGCTGGAGTCAATATGAAATCATCTATAGTCAAAGGAAAAGCGTTGAGAGGCTTGAAGTTTGTAGTTACGGGTGAGCTTGACAGGTGGTCAAGAAAAGAAATAGAGGAGTTCATAGAAAGTCTTGGAGGAAAGGTTTCTTCCAGTGTATCTAAGAAAACCGATTATGCGATAGTTGGGAGGAATCCCGGTTCGAAATATCAAAAGGCTCAAAAGCTTGGTGTGAGAATTTTAAATGAGGATGAATTTATTGAATTAGTCAAGGAAAGGGCAAAAGAAACTGGGGAAAAGGTAGAATTTCCAGAGAAAAAAGGACCAATGACACTATTTTAAGGTTCTTTTAGCCATACTTCTATGTGTTTCGTGTTTAAGCTTCCCGGCTTTGGTTTTTGCATGAATACGATACCTGTTCCATGAATTTTAATGTTGAATCCAAAATGGTTTTTTATATATAGCACATCTTTTAGAGATAGGCCTATTAAGTTTGGCACAACATCTTTGTATAGAACTAATGGAGATGGTTCCTTCATTTCAATGATATCTTTAACAATCCTTGCAAAGACCGGTGCTGCGACCTCCCCCCCTAAATATTCACCTGCCTTTGGATTGTCAATATAAACGAGGATCGTGTACTTTGGATCATTTGCAGGAAAGGCTCCTATGAATATGGAATAGTAGGATTTTTTGTTATATCCCCCTACGTTTGCTTTTTGGGCTGTTCCAGTTTTTCCTGCTATTTTTATTCCGGGAACTTTGGCAAGCTCCCCAGTACCCTTTTCCACAACTTCTACCAATATATCTCTAATTTCAAGGGCAACTTTTTTGCTTAATATCCTTTTTTTAACTTCAAAAGAATCATTCACTATTGATGGCTTTACATAAATTCCTTCGTTGAAGATGACGTTTACGGCGGAAATCAATTGTACAGGAGTAACTCCCATTCCTTGCCCAATGGAGATTTCTGCAAAATCGATAGCGGACCACTTTTTGTAATCTCTGAATAAACCTTCTATTTCACCAGCCATTTCTATTCCTGTTTTTGCACCAAAACCAAATTTTTTAAGCCATTCATAAATTCCCTTTTCTCCTATTTTTTCTTTTAAGAGTTTTGCTATTTTAACCGTTGCAGTGTTACATGAAACAACAAGGGCTTTTTTAAAGTTCACATCTCCATGAGCTCTTACATCGCCGATATATATGTTTAGATTTTTAACTGGTTTGATCCGCCCAGTGCAATGATGCTCAAAGCTTTCGGTGGCCGTTTGTGTTTCTAAAGCTATAGCGTAGATTATTGGTTTTATAGAAGATCCTGGTTCAATGATTCCCATTATATTGTTGTTCCAACTCCTTGTTGTGACCATTGCCTTAATTTTTCCGGTTTTTGTTTCCATCACGATTGCTCCGCCGGCATCTGCTTTCCTTTTCGCAACTTCATGTAATACCTCGTAATAAACCATTTTTTGAATATCGTAGTCTATAGATAACATTATGTTATCCCCGTCAACAGGTGGGATTATCTTCTTCACTATGGGGGTCATCCGTGGAAATCTGGCCATGGTAACTATAATTTCTCCATCTTTCTTCCCTTTAAGTTTTTCATCGTAAAATCGCTCAACCCCGCTAACTCCTTTACCATCCACGACAGTTCCAATCAAAGACCCTAGAGAATACTCAGGAGTTTTGAACCTCTTTGTAGTTATATCTATGCTTATAAAAGGAAGAAAACCTGGAGGAATTCTTCTTACAATTTCGTCTTTTTCTTTAAAGCTACCAAGAAACAAAAAACGGCTGTTGCTATTTAAAACGGAGGCTTCTGGAGTTTCTAAATCAAAATTCTTCAGAAGTATAGAAACTTTTCTTGTTATATCCTCATATCTTTCTTGATTTGAATTTCTCAAAACTGTTCTTAAAAATCCAATGTCAAGATATGCTCTATATTCGTAGTCATCAGCTGCTAAAATTTTACCGTTTGAGTCGGAAATAAAACCTCTTTTTGGAGGGAAAACGTACCTCCATTCCGAGGAAAAATTTCTTTCTCCTGGAAATAGCACAAGGTGAACTACCGAATATATGACAAACAGAAAGAAAACGGTATAAATTAATAACGCCTTTTTATTT
This sequence comes from Thermotogaceae bacterium, assembly GCA_027065235.1. GTDB lineage: Bacteria > Thermotogota > Thermotogae > Thermotogales > Thermotogaceae > JAGHBG01. Next base: position 9,520 of record JAMOOR010000191.1, read on the forward strand.
TTCATCAAAGTTTATAGACTGAATCTGTGATGAAAGATTGTAATAATCTTCTGTTAGATTTTCCAAGGAGAGCCTCATTTCCTTTATTTGTGACATTAGCCACTTGTTTTCAACAGATAGATTATAAGCCTTTATTCCAAAGGTTACGATGAGCGCAGAAAACACCAATATCGCGGTGATATACACGCTTATTTTGAATAAGGATACATCTACTGCCTCTTTTATCTTTTCAATTGTGAATGTTTTCTGCTTTACTCTACTCTTGGCGTTCATTCTACCACCTCGCTCCGCTCCGCTACTCTAAGCTTTGCACTGCGCGCTCTAGGGTTACTTCTTATTTCCTCTTTCGAAGGAGTTATGGGCTTCTTAGTCACAGGTTTAAGGTATTTAGAACTTCTAAAAAATCTTTTAACTATCCTATCTTCAAGAGAGTGGAAAGAAATGACTCCTATTCTTCCGCGAGGTTTTAAAGCTTTCTCGGATGATTCTAAGAGTTTTTGAACGTTGGAAAGTTCTTGGTTTACCTCTATTCTTATTGCTTGGAAGGTTCTTGTTGCAAAATGCCTTTTTCTTGATCTTATGGATTTTGGAGGAATAGATTTTCTTATGATTTCCACTAATTCAAAAGTAGTGTTGATTGGACGATTTAGAACAATATTTCTAGCGATCTTTCTGGCGAAGGGTTCCTCGCCGTAGTTTTTAATAATTTCGTAAAGCTTG
>JAMOOR010000192.1 GCA_027065235.1 Thermotogaceae bacterium
CATTAGCTCTATACCGCTGTTTATGCTCTCCACTATGTTCGTTGTATAGATATATTTCCTCACTCCCTCCGGCCACTTTAAATATGCTATGTATTCTTCTGACTTTTTCTTGAGCCTCTCACCATACTTGCTGTTTTCTCTTTTGATTATTTCTACTATCTCCTCCCATTTTTCCTCCCCTTCCTCATAACTGGCGGAATACTTGAGCTCTTGTAACATCTTCGATATCTCCCTGTATCCCTCTTTGCTTAACTTATTCCTTAGGTTCCTTTTTAAGTGAACTATGCACAGCTGATGATCTGCGAGCGGAAATAATCTCTTTATCGCTTTCCCTATACCAGGAAAATCATCCGTGACAAATATCCCTACCTCACTCAACCCCCGATTTATCATGTCTTGCATCACTCCCACCCAGAAGTTTATACTTCCCTTACCTTTCTTTATCCACCATCCCAATATCTTTTTATATCCATCCAAGGTTATACCTACCCCTATATAGAGGCTTATGTCTTTTACTGCACCATCCTCCAACCTCAGCTTAGTGTGATATGCATCTATGAATACCGCAAACATCCTTCCTTTTCCATCTCTCGGGCAAGAGTGCTGGCCTGAATGAACTGCCTATCCTTACCCTTGGAACTCTTATGTCGAGTTTACCGAATGATAGAGATAGTGTTCTATCATAGAAGCCATTTGCAGGATTTGATGGTGCCCTTTTGGCATCATAAGCTTCTCTTTCTGCGAGTAGCATCATGTTAATTATATCTTGATATAGCATCTGGAGAGCTGTTTCTTCTCCGCCGAGAGCTTTTTGTGCTACAATTTTGCTGAGGGGTCTTACAGCTTGCATAGTTTGGATCGTAGCTTTGTAAGTTTAATGCTTTGAGTGTCCTCTGACTTATCTCCTTTTTTCCTTTTCCCTTTCTATCCATTTTTATTCCTCCTTTCTTTCTTGTTTTCCCTTTTTTCTTCTTTCCTTATTATGTTACCATCTTTATGTTATCTTTCTCCCTCTTACACAATTTTTTTATCAGTCCCCACATACCCTGGAAAGAGAAGAAAGAATTTGCCAATGACCTGAAAAGCGTGTACAGAGCAGAGACGGAAGAACTTGCGAGAGAAAGATTCGAAGGATTCAAGGAGAAATGGGGAAAGAAATACTGGTATGTGATAAAGAGCTGGGAGGATAACTGGGAAGAGCTGATGGCGTACTATAAATATCCATATGAGATGAGGAGTCTGATATACACTACGAATTCGATAGGGAGCTTAAATAGCATGTTCAGGAAAGTTACGAGGGGAAAGAAAGTATTTCCGAGTGATGAGTCGTTGAGTAAGAGCTTATATTTAACGATAGTTGGGATAGAGAAGAAATGGGGTGGGAAGAAGATGAAAGATTGGGGAATAATTTACGGGCAATTAAAACAAATATTTGAAGGGAAGATTTAATTGTGTCTAACTATGCTTTTACACGTTTGTTGGGAAAGTCCCTTCCAGACACATTTTACTTGACACAACCCTCCTTGACTACTCTATTCTTTCACTATGAATTACAAGAAATTTCTGAGCAGAATTCCTATGATATTTGAAAGAAGTCAGCAAATACCACAACAAAGGTAAGGCATGATCTCTAAACAATAAAGAGCTAAAGAGTTCTCTGTTAGAATAATATACTTTGCTGTAATTTTTTCAATATGATGTCAGGTTCTACCGCCTTCCATACCTTTCCATCCCTTCCCAAAGTATCTTCAGCACATAAAAGGGCATCATAAATTGCCTCCTCAACAGCTTCAACTGTTGCATCCATCAGATCTTGGAAGATTTTGTGATCATCGGGTATGTAGTTTATGTTCAGCATATCTGCTTTCCTTGGGATTCTGATGGCATTGGAGAAGGCAAGAACTATATCTCCACTGCCGTGTGTGGCTTTTCCTCCAGCTCTTACTATTCCTATCGCTCCTCTTTTTGCAATTCTTTTGAGTTGGTTTGGAATCAAAGGAGCGTTTGTACCTACTATTACTATTATTGAGCCTATTTCCCTCGTGCTTGTGTCCTCCTTAACGTAGCCCAGCAAATCCTCCTTTCTTCCAAAGTTTGAAACAACAAGCGCACCCACTGTGTAATCTCCAACGATTCTTGATGAACTCCCAAGCCCTCCTTTAAATCCGAATGTGACCATTCCTGTTCCTGCACCAACATTTCCAAGTTCGAATTCTTTTGAAGCGTTCTCTATCGCCTTGAAAACTTCTTCTTTTCCTATTGGCCTTAACTCCGATTGACTAACTCTAAGATCGTTACATTCCATCACAACAGGGTTTATACTCCTTGCTTCCTTTACCTTTGAAAGGACATACTCCACAGCGGCATCCCACACTTTTCCTACATTCAAAGTTGAGGTTATAAAAATAGGAGTTTCTAACATTCCAAGTTCTTCTATCTGAATAAGCCCTGTTGACTTTCCATAGCCGTTCATCACAAAACTTGAGGCGAATACCCTCTCGTTATAAACACAAGCTTTTGTTGGGAATATGATCGTTACTCCCGTTCTCAATACAGAATCATCTTTTACAAGAGTAAAATTTCCAACAGAAACATCGGGAACGTCCGTTATCAAATTCCTCTTTCCAACAGGAAAAACGCCGCATTTTATACCGTAGCTTCTTAGCCTTTTTCTTTTCATAAAGCCACCTCTAATTTTTAAAATTTTTGTGAATAGTATGATACAATCATATTCTATAATAAATTTAAAAGGATTTGTTAGCATGAAAAAGTGGGAAAAAGCCTCCTATTTATTGCTTTCTTCTTATATCACGATTGTAATTGTCCATATAGTACTACATTTGACGCCACAAGGGGTGTTCAAGATCCCTACGTGGTATATAAACGGAGCGGAGTATCATCTACCCGCTAGCGTTAAGATTACCCAACCATCCACAGTTATTGCAGTATCTTACTTCTACGCAGATAGAGGCGGAAAATATTATGTAATTCTTCCTGAGATAACTTGTCATGCTTTTGAGTTTTATGTGAATGGAAAATTGGCGTATACGGAAGGCTATCCCGAAGGATATGTGAATGTTTGGACAAAAACTTTCCAGTTTCCTGTAAAGTTTCTCAAAGGAAGAAACGAGATGAAAATAGTTTTTCATAATTTGTATACATTAACCTTTAGAAAAATTCCATATATCTCTCAAAAACCTTATAAAAGGAACGCTTTATTAAACATACTTGTTGATTTTGGTTCTAAAGCAAGTTCAGGAATAGCTTTTATCATGGGTATAGTTCTTGCCATTTGGGGCTATAGAAAATCAGGAGGTAAAAGTTATAACACTTATTTTGCCCATGCGTTTATGTTCTTGGGGATTTATGTATTTGATACTTCTTTTTGGGAATTTTACTTGACTCAATCAGAATTTCTACTGCTAAAAAGGGTGTGCTACTTCTCTATAGCGATATCTATGGCTTTCTTCACCATGGCAAGCGATATACTAAAAACTGGAAAAGTATTGAAAAATTCCAGAATACTGGCTTATTTATCTCTCCCTTTGTCATTCTTCGTTTTGCTTTATCCCAACTACTATACAGCAAGGTATGTTCATTTGCTTTCATCACCGTATTTGTTACTACTAACAGTCATTTTCTTGGTGAAAATGATTTCGTATAAAGAAAAAAATTTAGTTGTAGCTTCTTTTCTGGTACTCTTAGGCAACTTTCAACACGCTCTTTTTGTTTTTGTACCGGGCTTCATCCCAACAACTATTGGATATAGCACAACATATCTTTCTATTGTATTTACGTTTTATCTTTTAACTCAGCATAGGCAAATCGAAGTGTCTTTGTTAAAAGCAAACGAGGAGCTTTTCAAAGACCCGTTAACAGGTGCATATAACAGAAGGATACTTGGTGAACTTGGAATAAATTGCGAGGATGCTCTGATATTTTTCGACATGGATGATTTTAAAAAGATAAATGATATTTATGGGCACGACTACGGCGATGAGGCTTTGAAAAAGTTTGTTGAAATCGCTAAAAGAATTGTGAGGAAGACAGATTATGTCATCAGGTATGGCGGAGATGAGTTCGTGGTTCTTTTAAAAGGTTGCGATGAGAAAAGGGCAAAGAACATTGCAAGAAAAATTGTGAAGAACTTCCATGAAAAGACAAAAGCTCATGTGTCTTTTGGTATAAGCACGGGCTATGTTAACATATACGATGCTTTAAAAGCGGCTGATCAAAACATGTACAGGATAAAAAGATCCAAGAAGGGGAGTCAAGAGTGACTATAGAATCGTTAAAATACCATATAAAGCCAAACGAATTTGAAAAACTTCCTGTTGATTGGGAAGAAGTATTTGGAAGGAAAGCTCCGCTGTTTGTAGAAATCGGTTTTGGAAATGGAGAGTTTTTGATCTATCTTGCAAAGGAATATCCTAACGTAAATATAGTAGGATTCGAACTTTCTTTAACATCTTTTGTTAAAGCGCAGAAAAAGCTATATGATGAAGGTATAGAAAATGTAAGGCTTGTCATGACCGACGGTAGATTTGGTCTTAGAGAGCTTTTCACTGATAACTCGGTTAAAAAGGTCTACGTTAACTTTCCATGCCCGTGGAGTAAAAAAGGTCATGAAGACAGAAGGGTAACAGCAGGTGATTTTGTTGAGACTTTGGCATCGGTTCTTGAGATGGGCGGGGAATTCGAACTTGCAACGGATGATGAAAGGTATGCCTCTGAGGTGCATGAGCTATTGTCAAAGAGCGATTTTTTCGGTGTAGAGCCTATACATATAAATCCCGATAGGAAGGTAAAGACAAGATATGAAAGAAAATGGATAGAAGATGGAAGAACGATTCATATAATAAGAGCAAAAAAGGTTAAAAATGTATCTGTAAAGAGACTTACTTGGGAGGAGTCAGCTGTGCATGTAAAGATAGAAAGTTTAAATGAGGAAAGAATACCATCCTTGAAAGGGAAAGTTTATAAAGGAAAAAACGATAGGGTTTTTGTGGTAAAGGAAGTTTTCAAAGATTTTGATGGGGAAAAATATTACATGAAAATAATCTCTTCTGATAAGGGTTTTGATCAGCACTATAACTTAATTCTTGAGAAAAAGAGAAACTTCTGGGTGCTTAAGATAGACAGCACCTGCCAGCCTTACAGAACCCCGGCGGTTAAGTGGTCGTTGTATAAAATTAAAGAGGAGTTATCCAATCAATTTGCCCGATTTAAATAAAATTCCGATTCCTCGCTCGCAAGACTTGTAACATCATTCCGCATTGCTTCACTTCCACCCAATAAAAGCACTGATGGTTTTTCTTGGTTTCATTATATAGGTTTGAGGGTCATAGGTCACACCTATTCTTTGACCACCAATGGCGTCAATTATCCATCCATTTAAAGAAAGAGGAAGGTCAACATAACCTGGTGAAATTCTGGCGCTTCCCTGTCCAAATTTCTCTCTTAAAGCACTGTCAAGCATCCTTGCAAAGTATTCCGCCATTTCAGAACCTATCCCATCTAAGAAAAAGCTCAAAAGCTCTTCTCCAGATTTGTGGAGCTCTTCTATCTTCTCGTCAAACTTGCTTCCAAGGGTTGCCAAAATCACTGTTACGCCCTTGCTACCTTTAAGTTGAGATGCTGCAAGTTTTCCTTCTATAATCATTTCACCTATTTTAACGCCATTTTCCATGTTCTTTGACGGAAATGTCTCGTAAACGGCAGAAGGTTTTGCCACGCTTAATGCAATTGAGTAGGCCCTGTCAAAACTTTCTTTAAAATCATCGGGTATTTTCCCAAGTCCTTTAAAGCCAAGTCTTGCAGCCAAAACTCTCTCTGGGATTTTGATTTCTTCCGGTTCAACCTTGAAGATTTCTGACAAACTCCACCAGCCTCCTTACTCTGTTGGCATCCTTGACTATTCCCGATATGTAAAATCCATCGGCGTATTTATACATGTTCTCAATAGACTTCAATAGATATTCAAATGTGTATTCAAGAATGTATTCCTTATCCTTTCCTTCAACAGCCTCCAAAAGCTCAGCCGGAATTTCTATTCCCGGAACTAAAGCAAAATTTTTAAGCTGCTTTTCTGACGAAAAGAAAGCAACAGAAACAAGAATGGGAACGTTGAGTTTTTCCTTTGCTCTTTCAAGAAGCTTTGCATCGTAAAGCGGTTGGGAAATTAGAAAATCAGCACCTGATTCTATCTTTTTGGCGGCTCTTTCAAGATCTACATCAGACGCAGCAGAAAAAACGGCACCAACATTGAAGTTAATATTCCCTTTCACCTTTTTCCCTGCAAGATCCTTTCCTTCTGATAGAATCTTTACAAGCTTTATAAGGTCGTATATGGAAATATCATTAACCACCGTGGCGTTTGGGTAGTCCCCTCCCTCCGGCTTGTCGCCAGAGAGCATGAGAATATTCTTTATTCCAAGTAAGTGTATACCTAAAAGATCAGACTCTATCCTTAAAATATTTCTGCTTGTTCTTGTAAAGTGAAGAAGTACTTCTATCCCTTCATCAACGAGCATCTTTCCAACAGCCCATGGAGCAATTTTTACCTTGCTTGTTGGCATATCGGTAACTGCAATAACATCAGCTCCCGCTCCTACCATTGACCTGCAAAGATAAAAACACTTTGACTGATCAACCCCCCTTGCCGGAACGACTTCATAGACCACAACTTTTTTACTTTTGAGAAGTTCTTTCACTCTTTCACTTCCCTTTCGATCTCCTTTAAAACCTTCACTCCTCCCGATGCGTCTTTTGCGTAAAAGTCAGCGCCCAGCTCTCTTGCAAGTCTTTCATTCAGTGAAGCGCCTCCAACAAGGACGGGAACAGCAATTCCAAGCTCTTTGAGCTTTTCCACAACTTCGGCTATCCTTGGGGCAGTTGTCGTCATCATGGCAGAAAGGGCAAGAGCCATTGGCTTTTCTTTCTTTGCGTATTCAACTATAACCTCTGTTGGAACATCCTTTCCAAGGTCGATAACATCATACCCGGAACTTTTCATAACGGCTGCTACTATGTTCTTTCCAATATCGTGAACATCTCCCTTAACGGTGGCTATTATCACCTTCTTTTCACTGGCACCATCAGCTTTCATTAAACTCTCGAGATATTCAAAGGATGGTTTCGCCGTCTGGGCTGCAAGGATGAGCTGCGGTAGAAATATCTTTCCCTTGTCATACATCTGACCGATTTTTTCCATGGCCGGACGCAGATGTTCTTCAACAACTTTTAAAGGATCTTTGAGCTCTTCAAGAAAAGACCTTGTCATATCAAGAAGCTTTTTTGCATCTCCAGAAAGAATTGTCTCTACTATCTCGTCTTTTTCTTGAACTTTTCCTTTTGGAAGCTCTTCTTTTCCTGATATTACAAGTGCGCTCTTTAAGTTTTTCATTACAACCTCGTCGAGAGGGTTCATTATCGCAGAAGAAAGCCCTCTATCAACAGCCATTACAAGGAAGGACGCGTTGTAGTAGGATCTATCAGGAAGACCAAAGGAAAGATTGGAAAGTCCAAGAGTTGTCTTAAAACCTTTCTCTGATAGATATTCTATAAATTTTAAGGTATCCCTTGGATTTCCGCCAGCTCCCATGGCAAGAACGATCGGGTCAACGATTATCCTACTTTTATCGATACCGTTTGATAAAAGGACGTCAAGTCCCTTCTCAAAGGCTTTTACTCTATCTTCGTAACCTTCTGGGACTTCCTCTTCCATAGAGAGAAGAACAACCGCACCGCCATACTTTTTCAATATTTCTACCTTTTCCATTTCCTCTTCAACAGGCCTGAAGGAGTTTATAAGAGGCCTTCCAGGGTAGGATTTAACGAGCTTTTCCAGAATTTTTGGTGTTTGGACATCGATTGAAACGGGTGTTCCAACATTGTAAGCTATCGAATATATAACTTTTTCCATAAAATCCTGCTCTATGAGCTGCTCTATTCCAAAATTCACATCCAGAACCTGTGCTCCAGCTTCCTTTTGCTTTTGGGCATCTTTTACAATATAGTCAAGATCCTGCTCTTCCATAGCTTTTCTTAGCTTTTTCCTGCCTGCGGGATTTATCCTCTCGCCAATTATCACAAAATTCTCAAAGTTAACTACAGTTGTTGCAGATGAGAGAGCAAAGACTCTTTTTCTTTCCCTCTCAACAGGGCTTCTTTTTCCAAGTTGGAGTCTCATTTTTCTTATATGCTCTGGCGTCGTTCCGCAGCAGCCACCAATTATATTTGCTCCAGCTTCCCAGTAAGAATCGATGTGAACGGCAAATTCTGCTGGACCAACTGGATAGATGGTCTCTTTCCCTTTCACTATTGGCATGCCGGCATTTGGCTCAACTGTTAGGAATTTATCGGTATATTTTGAAAGCTCCTGGAATATTGGAAGGAGCTCCTCTGGTCCAAGGGTGCAGTTTATTCCAAGGGCATCGACATCCAAATCTTCAAAAGTGAGAACGAAATTTAGAGGGTCGGTCCCTGTTAGCGTTCTTCCATTCTCGTCAAATGTAAGATGAGCCACAAGGAATATATCCTGCGACACTTCCCTTGCCGCTAAAATAGCTGCCTTAAGTTCTGCAACATCGGAGAAGGTCTCAAGAATTATTCCATCAACGCCTTCCTCAACCATTATCTCAAACAGTTTTCTGTAGTTATCAAAGAAAAAGTCAAAGGGTTTGTCGCCAACGGGGAATGGCAGTTTTCCCGTTGGGCCAGCATCGCCAAAAACAAAGGCTTTGCCATTGGCAGCCCTTTTAGCAACCTTTACAGCGTTTCTGACTATCACTTCGAATTTATCCTCAAGTCCGTATTCGGAAAGCTTTGCAGGGGTTGCTCCGAAGGTGTTTGTGATTATCACATCAGAGCCCGCTTTTATGTAGTCTTTGTGAAGAGACTCCACAACATCAGGCCTTTCTATATTAAGCACTTCTGGAGGAACATCTCCAAGACCTGCTCTCTTTATCAGTTCCGTTCCGTAGGCTCCATCAAGAAGAAGAACTTTCTCTTTTAGGATATTCGAAATAACATCCCGTTTTCTCATTTCTTTTCACCTCTTAAGAACTTTCTTGAGAAGGGATTTTATCATGAAATACTTTGTTTATGTAGAATAAAAGATTTCTTTCGCTTATTGAATATGATTAGTTTATATCATCAACATTTATACGGAATTCTCTGATGTTGAATAAGGTATTATGTTATAATCGCAGTGTATAGGGAGGGAAACCGATTGGCGAGAAGGGTTCTTGAGCATAGGGTGGATAGATTAGAAGAAGCTCTTATAAAACTTGCTGAGCAAGTTGCAGAAACCTCTGCAGAGGTTAAAAGCCTTTCTATTGAGATGAAGGAATTTAAAGATGAGATGAGAGAGTTCAAGGAAGAATCAGAAAAGCGTCGGAGAATTCTCGAAAAAAGCATGGAAGAATTCAAAGACGAAATGAAGGAATTTAAAGATGAAATGCAAGAATTTAAAGACGAGATGAGAGCTTTTAAGAGCGAGATGCAAGAATTTAAGGATAAAGTTGACAGAATTTTAGATGACATGAATAAAAGATGGGGTGAGCTTGCCAACAAAATGGGAACGGTTGTTGAAGATATTATAGTTCCTGCTATGCAGGAGATAGCCAAAAAGTACTTTGGTTGTGATGAAATTGATATGATGGCTGACAGAATAGTTAAAAAACACTATAAGGATAAGTCTAAAATTAAAGAATTTGATGCACTCGTTATATGTGGTGATAAAGTTCTTTTAAATGAAACAAAGGTAACTCCAAGAATTCCAAGCATAAAGAAATTTATCGAGTTTGTAAGAAGCGGCGAATTCTTTGAGTACTTTCCAGAATACAGGGGTAAAAAGATAATACCAATAATTTCAGCACTTAACGTGTCAAAGGATGTTGTTAAATGCCTCACAAAAGAAGGAATTTATGCAATGACGATGAATGGACGCTATATGGATATAGTGAACTTCAATGAAATTAAAGAGCGTGGTGAAGTACATCAAGAAAGTGATTAAGAGTTCAGGTAACTTTTAAGTTTTATAGCGTTTAAAGCAGCACTACCCTTATGACAGTTGTTGAAGAAAACGGCAACTTCTTTGACCTTTTTCGATATTTTCTTTATATCTCTTGCAAAATTTGAAAGTTCATCATCAGAGTAGAAATAATCGTATCTTTCATTTCTTTGCGCTTCGAACCACTTTT
>JAMOOR010000193.1 GCA_027065235.1 Thermotogaceae bacterium
CTTTGTTTTCAAGATTTTTATGGTTTTCCAAAAGGTGAAGAACAGAAAGCGCCTGAAGGGCAAAGGAAAGATCCATTATCTCAACAGGATGTCCATCGGCAGCAGCTAAGTTAACGAGTCTCCCTTCGCCTATGACATATATTGTTCTTCCATTTTCCAGCTTGTAGCCCGTTACATTCATTCTTGCTTCGAATTTCTCAACTGCCATCTCTTCAAGGGATTTCATATCTATCTCAACATCGAAATGTCCTGCATTGGCAAGAACAACACCGTCTTTCATCTTAAGAAAGTGCTCTTTTCTTATTATTCCCTTGTTTCCAGTAACTGTAACAAAGAAGTCTCCTATTTCCGCTGCCTCATCCATTGTCATAACCTCGTATCCATCCATAACCGCTTCTATCGCTTTTATGGGATCAACTTCTGTAACTATGACTTTTGCACCAAGACCTGCAGCTCTCATAGCAACGCCCTTTCCACACCATCCGTAGCCTGATACCACAACATATTTTCCGGCAACAAGAAGGTTTGTGTTCCTCATTATGGAGTCCCATGTTGACTGGCCCGTTCCGTATCTGTTGTCAAAAAGGCTCTTCATGAAAGCATCATTAACCGCAATGACAGGAACCTGTAATTTGCCTTTTTTTTCAAGCGCTCTGAATCTTTTTACTCCCGTCGTTGTTTCTTCTGTAGCACCTTTGAGATTATCCAAAACATCCTGCCTTTCTGTATGAGCCGTTACCGTAAGATCCGCACCATCATCAACTATAAAATCGGGACGAGCGTCAAGAACAGAATGTATGCCTTTCCAGTATTCTTTTTCATCGTGTGTTCTTTTTGCAAAGACATTTATTCCAAAATCTTTCAAAGCATTTGCAACATCGTCTTGTGTAGACAATGGATTACTGCCTGTAAGGTAAACATCGGCACCGAGTCTTTTAAGTGTTATCGCTAAATAACCAGTCTTTGCTTCAAGGTGCACAGAAACTCCTACTTTTACTCCCTCAAGAGGTTTCTTCTCACCATACTCCTTTTGTATCTCATTCAATATAGGCATATACCTTTCTACCCAGCTAAGTTTAAGCTTTCCTGTATCCATCAATCTTCACCTCCATACGCCACACACCTGTCTTTTCCAGACCTTTTCGCCTGATAAAGTGCCTTATCAGCCATCTCTATTAACTCCGTAACGCTTTTACCCGGAACTGCTTGCGCAACACCAGCACTCATAGTAACTTTCTCTATGCCAAGCTCTTTCCAATTGTAATTTCTTATATTCTCCAAGACCCTCTCAATGGCTTTCTTAGCCGCATCTATTTCTGTGGCTGGCATGAGTATCAAAAACTCTTCTCCTCCATACCTCCCTGCAAGATCCGTATCTCTGATAGTGGAAGATATTATCTTTCCAACCCTCTTTAGAACCTCATCACCTGTAACATGACCATAAGTATCGTTCACCTTTTTAAAATCGTCTATATCCATCAT
>JAMOOR010000194.1 GCA_027065235.1 Thermotogaceae bacterium
TGCTAGTAAGGTAATGCTGGTATGCCCGAATTGTGGGCAAAGAACAAGAGTCGGATTTAAGGTTGTAGATGGAAAGAAAGTTAGATACTGCAAGAAGTGCGGAGAGATCATAGACAAATGAAGGGGGAATGAGTCGTGAGGTACGAATATGTACCGCTCAAGGAAAAATATGAGAAAGAAATTGTGCCTGCAATGATGAAAGAATTTGGATACAAGAATAAGCACCAGGTGCCAAAGCTTGAAAAGATAGTTATAAACATGGGAATTGGAGAAGGATCAAGGAATCCGGATCTTATAGAACAACACGCAAAGCAGCTTGCCCTTATAGCGGGTCAGAAACCTCTTGTAACCAGGGCGAGGAAGAGTATATCCAACTTCAAGATAAGAAAGGGAATGACGATAGGGCTTAAAGTTACCCTTAGAGGGCCAAGGATGTACAACTTCCTTTACAAGCTTATAAATATCGCTCTTCCAAAGGTTAGGGACTTCAGAGGGCTCAATCCAAATTCCTTTGATGGAAGAGGAAATTACAGTTTTGGACTTACAGAACAACTTGTTTTCCCAGAAATTAGTCCTGATGAAGCGAGAAGAGTTCAGGGAATGGATATAACCATAGTCACAACAGCCAAGACTGACGAGGAAGCAAGAAAACTTCTTGAGCTTTTTGGGATGCCTTTCAGGAGGTGATTGTGAGTGGCTAAAAAGGCAATGATCGAGCGTTGGAAAAAGCCAAAGAAATACAGGGTTAGAGAATATTCAAGATGTAGGATATGCGGTAGACCAAGAGCAGTGTATAGAGAATTCGGACTTTGTAGAGTTTGCTTCAGAAAGCTCGCACTCGAAGGAAAGCTCCCTGGAGTTAAAAAGGCGAGCTGGTAAAAAGGAGGGATTAGAATGTGGAGCGATCCTATAGCAGACATGCTAACAAGAATCAGGAATGCGAATTTGGTCTTTAAAGAATATGTTGATATTCCAGCATCCAATCTTAAGAAGGCAATACTTGACATACTCGAAAAGGAAGGGTTCATAAAAAGCTATAAGTACATAGAGGATGGTAAGCAAGGAATACTCAGAGTTTATCTTAAATACAAAGGCGATAGGAGAAACAGACAGCACGTTATAAACGGAATAGTTAGGGTTTCCCATGCGGGAAGAAGAGTTTATGTTAGTAAAGACGAGATTCCCAGGGTTAAAAATGGACTTGGTATAGCTATCCTTACAACTTCCAAGGGAGTTCTTACGGATAAAGAAGCGAGAGAACTTGGAGTTGGAGGAGAAGTAATAGCCTACGTATGGTGAGGAGGTGTAGGCAATGTCGAGGCTGGCGAAGAAGCCCTTAAAAATACCACAGGGTGTAGAGGTTAAGGTAGAAGGAAATGTTGTAAAGGTCAAAGGGCCGAAAGGTGAACTTGAGCAGGAATTTTTGCCTTTTGTTAAGATAGTTATTGAAAATGATGAAGTTTGGGTAAAACCCAATGAAGAAAGAATAAGAAGGAAAGCTGACTGGAAAAAGGCAAAGATGTTCCAGGGGACTTACTGGGCACTTATAAGGAATATGATTCATGGAGTAACGGAAGGCTTTAAGAAAGAGCTTGAAATCGTCGGAATTGGATACAGGGCACAGATGAGAGGGAATCAACTGGTTATGCAACTTGGATACTCTCACGAAGTTGTAATGGATGTTCCAGAGGATCTTAAAGTAGAGGTCCCAGCACCAAATAAGATAATAGTTTCTGGTATAGATAAGCAAAAAGTTGGCCAGTATGCAGCTGATGTGAGAGCATGGAGACCTCCAAATGTTTACACAGGTAAGGGAATCCGCTATGTTGGAGAAGTTGTAAGACAGAAGCAAGGAAAGAAAGCATAAGGGGGTAGTATGAAATGATAAAGAAGATAGATAGAAAAAA
>JAMOOR010000195.1 GCA_027065235.1 Thermotogaceae bacterium
CAAGATTCTTAAGAATCTATTTCTCTTACCTGCTTCACAGATAGCTACAAAAGAAATGGTATCTCCAGAAGATATGAAAGAGATAGTTAAAGAGCTTTCCAAAGACTTTGATTATATACTTATAGACTCACCGGCAGGGATTGAAAGGGGTTTTAGGAACGCAGCGTCTCCGGCGGAAGCTGCACTCGTTGTTACAACTCCGGAAATACCTGCTATATCCGATGCAGATAGAGTGATAGGGCTTTTAGAGAACTTTGGGTACTCCGATGAAGATATAAGGGTGATAATAAATAGGATAAAGCCAAAGATGGTTAAAAGAGGCGATATGCTAAGCAAAGAAGATATAGAATCCATCTTAGCACTTGAGATTATAGGAGCGATTCCAGATTCCGAAGAAGTTATAGCAGCGGCTAACAAAGGAGTTCCTATTGTTTTAGATGGAACCTATATTACGAAGAACTACGAAAATATAGCGAGGAGAATCAGAGGTGAGGAGATACCACTGGAAGAAGATTTGAAAGCTTCTCCCAATAAAGGTTTCTTGTCATTCTTTAAAAACCTCTTCGGAAGGAAGGGGTGAGAGGTATGAGATTTTGGTTCTTAAAATTCCTTAAGAAAAAAGAGCCACCTGAGGAAAAGAGAAATGAGATTAAAAAAAGGCTTCAAACAGTTGTAGAAAGCCGAAGGAAGGAGATAGAAGAGTATCAATTTGCTATTCCGGTTGAAAAGTTCAACAAGGATCCTGATGAGATAAGAAAGAACATTGTAAGATGGGCGGTTGAGACGTTTAATGTGGATAGAAAGAGGATAAAGGTGGAACTTCAAAAGAAGGAAAATCAAGTGATAATAATAACCAATGTATCATTAAGATAAAGGAGGTATGAGGATGCTTGAGGTGATAACGGTCACAACCCATTCAAGAAACGAGATGATAGATATAACTTCTAAAGTGAGAGAAGTGGTGAGAAAGTCCGGAATAAAAGAAGGTATTTGTGTTATTTACACCGCCCACACGACAGCAGCTATAACCATAAACGAAAATGCTGATCCTGCTGTTCCCCATGACATAACCAACTTCCTTAACAAACTTGTTCCACCACATGCAGGATATAAACATGCTGAAGGGAATTCCGATTCTCATATAAAGACAACGCTTGTCAGCCCATCGATGACTGTGATAATCCACGAGGGACAGCTCCTTTTAGGAACATGGCAAGGGATATTCTTCTGCGAGTACGATGGTCCGAGAACAAGGAAGGTTTATGTGAAGGTTGTAGAAGGCTAACCTGCGAATAATCGCAATGAGCCGCCTATTGGCGGCTTTTTCTTTCTTGTAAGGAGGGTAGAAACTTGAAGGTACTTGGAATCGTTGTTGAATACAATCCCTTTCACAACGGTCATCTATATCATTTAAAGAAAGCGAAAGAAAAGATCAAGCCTGATTTCACAGCTGCCGTGATGAGTGGCAACTTTACCCAAAGGGGAGAACCTACCATAGTTGATAAGTACGCAAGGACAGAAATTGCCTTATCTTTGGGCGTTGATGCCGTTTTTGAGCTTCCCTTTGTTTACGCTACACAGGATGCTGGTGGTTTTGCTTTTGGCGCTATTGGGATTTTTCACAGAAGTGGGGTAGTCACAGACATAGTTTTTGGCTCTGAATCTTCTGATGAGAAGTTTTTAAGTACAGTGGCCCAAATTCTCTATAATCAACCTTGGAGATATCAAGAGATACTCCATGTGAAATTGAAGCAAGGTCTTTCCTTTCCCAACGCAAGAAAAGAAGCCTTAATTGAATACGTTAAGGAGAAAAATATACTTGACCCAGAGAGGGTAAGAAATATAGAAAAGTCCAATGATATACTGGGAGTTGAGTATGTAAGGTCGATATTGAGATATAACTCCAAGATTAAATTCCACACTATAAAAAGGGTTGGTGCAGGGTATAACGATGAGGATTTTAAAGGCAAGCTCTCAAGTGCGACCGCAATAAGAAAGATGATAAGGGAAGGTAATTTTGAATTAGCTAAAAAGGCTCTTCCAAAAGAGTCTTCAAGGATTTTGGAAAGGGAATTCAGTGATGGAAGAGGTCCTGTATTTTGGCATTATTTAGATAGGCTTTTTCTTTACAAGTTTCGCGTTATGGAGAGAGATGATTTCAAAGATATTTATGGTTTTGTAGAGGGTCTTGATAAAAGGTTTTATGAATATTCAAGAAAGGCTAGAAGTTCCCAAGAATTCATAGAGATGGTTAAGGCAAAGAGGTTTACATATTCCCGTTTGAGAAGGATGATGTTATACGTCCTCTTTGGGGTGACGAAAGGTTTCATGGAGAGTGTGAATAAATATGGCCCTCAATACATAAGGGTACTTGGATTTACAGAGAAAGGCAGAAAACTCCTTAGTTATATGAAAAAAACAACCTCGATACCTATAATAACAACACCATCCATGTATGAGAAATTCCTCCAAGGTGATGATTATGAAATAAACGTAGAACTCTACAAGAAGATGTTTCTATACGATATAAAAGCTTCAGACGTGTATGCTATCCTTTATCCATGCGAAACTTATAGAGAAGGTAATGTAGACTTTAAAAGAAAGATCATCATAAAGTAGGCTATTTTCTAAAAGTTTTTATGCTTCGATTTGCGGTACTTTGAGAAATCCCCATATTTTTGGGCTTTAACTCCTGAGAGCAATTTAGGAGAGAGAGTGATGTGTGTATTGAACATCGAAAATCTCTTTGAATGCATTATTAAAGAAAAAGTGAACAGATTCGTTGTTAAGGTAAAAAAGAATGAAGGAACTTACCTTGTTCACAACGCAAATACAGGAAGGCTTGAGGAGCTGCTGATCAAGGGTAGAAAAGCACTATGCAAACCTCTTAAAAATCCTTCAAAAACTTCGTTCCGTCTATTCGCCGTTGAAATGGACGGAGGATATGCCGTGATAGATACTTCCCTTCAAGAAGCGGCTTTTGAAAAAGCTGTTGAGAAAGGAGCAATAAGCTATCTTAGGGGTTGTAATGTGGTTAGAAGAAATCTAAGGATAGGGAACTCTACATTTGATTTTCTGCTCGATTGTGGGGAAAAAAGAATCGTTGTAGAAACAAAGAGTGCTGTTTTAAAGAGCGAAGATGGTTTTGGAATGTATCCCGATTGCCCAACAAAAAGAGGGAGAAGGCATATTAGAGAATTGATGAAACTTGCAAAGGAAGGATACCATACACTCCTTTTATTCATAGTTGCATTTCCCGATGCAAAAGGTTTCAAACCATATAAAAAAGGTGATCCAGAACTTTACAAGTTATTAAAAGTGTCCATTCCAGATAATATGATGGTCAAATCTATAGGAATTGATTTTGATGTTAAAAGCTCATGCGTAAGGATATATTCTGATGACCTTAAAGTTGTTCTGCAACCTTAAAAAGTGAAATATCAAGGAATAAGCGGGTAAAAATTTCAAAAAAGTTGGTCATGAAAGTTTTTTTGATTATAATTCACAAAGGAGAAACCAAAATTTCGTATGGAGGTGAAATGTATGAAGAAATACACAAAATCTCATGAATGGGTAGAGGTTATTGAGGGGAACAAAGCTAAGATAGGTATATCTGATCACGCTCAAGAAGAGCTTGGTGATGTTGTCTTTGTTGAGCTTCCAGAGATTGGAAGCGAACTTAAAAAGGGAGAAGCCTTTTCTACAGTTGAATCGGTCAAAGCAGCAGAGGATATTTATGCACCAGTTTCTGGAAAAGTTACAGCTGTTAACGAAGAGCTCAACGACCATCCAGAGCTAATAAACGAAGATGCAGAGGGAAAGGGTTGGATTTGTGAGGTAGAACTTTCCGATCTATCAGAGCTTGATGACCTCATGACAGAAGAGGAATACAAAAAATTCATCGAGGGGTGACCTTATGTGAAAAAATATCCATACTTGCCACACACTGAAGAAGATATAAAAGAAATGCTCAAAGCTATAGGTGTTGAGTCTATCGATGATCTTTTTGTCGATGTTCCAAAGACGATTTCTCCAGAAAAGCTCAATCTCCCAGAATCAATGGATGAGCTCACTGTAAGAAAAATTGTTGAGGGCCTTGCAAAGAAAAATAAGTTCTTAAACGAAATGAAAGTTTTTCTTGGAGCGGGAATTTACTACAGGTACATCCCTGCAGTTGTATACCACATGGCGTCGAAACCAAACTTCGTAACAGCATACACGCCATATCAAGCGGAAGTTTCCCAAGGAACGCTGCAAGCACTCTTTGAATACCAAACCATGATCTGCGAGCTTACAGGGATGGAAGTCACAAATGCTTCGATGTATGACGGAGCATCCGCCCTTGCAGAAGCGATGCTCATGGCTGTAAGAATTTCCAAAAAGCCAAAAGTTCTTCTTTCAGAGGCTATACATCCAGAGTATAAGAAAACAGTAGAAACCTATGTAAAACCCCAGGGAATAGAAGTTGAATATTTTGCCTACGATAAAGAAACGGGCCAGGTTGATATAGAAGACCTGAAGAAAAAGCTTGACGATAAAGTTGGCGGTGTAGCGGTAGCGTATCCGAATTTCTTTGGAATAGTTGAGGATTTAAAAGCAATAAAAGAGCTTCTTCCTGAGAAAGTTCCTTTTGTTGTAGCCGCTGACCCGATAGCTCTTGCGATCCTTGAGCCACCGGCGAAGTTCGGCGCTGATATCGTCGTTGGAGAAGGTCAGGCTCTTGGAAACTTCCCAGAGCTTGGAGGGCCGGGCTTTGGATTCTTCTCCACGAACATGAAGCATGTAAGAACAATGCCCGGAAGGCTCATTGGAAAGACAAAAGATGTTGATGGAAAAACCGGTTATGTGATGATCCTCCAGACAAGAGAGCAGCATATAAGAAGGAGCAAGGCAACGAGCAATATCTGCTCCAACCACGCCCACTCTGCAGTTATGGCAGCAATTTACATGAGCACAATGGGAAAGGAAGGCCTTGTTGAAGTTGCCGAGCGCTCTGCAAAGGCCGCTCACTACCTTGCAAAAAGACTTGAGGAAAAGGGCTTCTCTTTGGCGTTTAAAGGGCCGTTCCTCTTTGAGTTTGTCTTCAACGCTGGGCAGGATTACGAAGAAAAATGGCACAAGTTGGCAGAAAGAGGAATATTGGGACCACTTCCACTTTCAAGGTTCTACGCTGATATGAAGGATAAAGCCTTAGCTGCAACAACGGAGCTCACTACAAAAGAAGATATTGAAGCCCTCTTGGAGGCGATAGCATGACGATATTCGAAAAATCCGTAAAGGGTAGAAAAGCCTATAGCCTGCCAGAGTTTGATATACCAGATGTTGAAATAGACATCCCAGAACACCTTAAAAGAAAAGAAAAGGCCAACCTTCCAGAGGTTTATGAAGTAGAGGTTGTTCGCCACTACACAGAACTTGAAAAGAAGAACTTCTCTGTCGATGTTGGATTTTACCCGCTTGGTTCTTGCACCATGAAATACAATCCAAAGATAAATGAAGATATGTCAGCTCTCTTTAGGTGGCTCCATCCGTACCAGCCAGAAGAGACAATTCAGGGTGCGCTTGAACTTATGTACGACCTTAAAGAAAAACTCCTTGAGATAACCGGAACCGACGATATGACCCTTATCCCATCCGCCGGAGCCCATGGTGAGCTCACTGGAATGCTTATAATTAGGACTTACCACCTTGACAGAGGAGATACAAAAAGAGACAAGGTTATCGTTCCGGACTCTGCCCATGGAACGAATCCAGCCTCTGCCGCCATGGCAGGTTTCAAGGTTATAGAACTGAAATCCAGCGACGAAGGCCTTGTCGACCTCGAAGAGCTTGAAAAGCACCTTGATGATACAGTTGCTGCAATAATGCTCACCAATCCAAATACACTCGGATACTTCGAAAGAGATATCGAAAAGATTGCAAAGATGGCCCATGATGTTGGAGCGCTTCTTTACTACGACGGTGCAAACCTCAACGCTATAATGGGAAAGGCAAGACCGGGCGATATGGGATTTGATGTTGTCCACCTTAACCTTCACAAGACCTTCTCAACGCCCCATGGAATGGGTGGACCGGGCTCTGGACCAATAGGAGTGAAAGAGCACCTTAAAGACTTCCTCCCAGTTCCCGTCGTAAGAAAAGATGGAGACAAGTACTACCTTGACTACGACCTTCCAAAATCAATAGGAATGGTAAGAGCCTTCTACGGAAACTTCGGTGTTTTGGTAAAAGCTTACACATACATTCTTACGATGGGAAAGGACGGACTCACAAAAGCCTCAGAGCTTGCCGTTCTTAACGCAAATTACCTTAAAGCACTATTGAGAGAAGTTTACAGCGCAGCCTATGATGAAGATGGAAAACGTCCATGCATGCACGAGTTTGTTCTTGATGGAAGCAAGCTCCTTAAAGAAACCGGTGTTAAAACACTTGATGTTGCAAAGAGGCTTCTTGATCTTGGCTTCCACGCTCCAACGGTTTACTTCCCGCTAATTGTTCCAGAAGCCCTTATGATAGAGCCCACAGAGACAGAGAGCAAGGAAACCTTAGAGGCCTTTGCTGCTGCGATGAAGCAGATAGTTAAAGAAGCCCACGAAAACCCACAAATACTGAAAGAAGCTCCGAAGAACACCCCAGTAAGAAGACTTGACGAGGCAACAGCATCAAGAAAACCGGTTGTAAGGTGGCAAAAGCAATAAGGACTTTTGTGAGATGTCTAACAAAAACTAAAATAAATATTCCCTTGTATAGCACACCACCCCTGCCGCTGGCAGGGGATTTTTTAAAAGTTAGTATACTTTTTCATGGTAAAATCTACTCGGAGGTGACCCGATAATGAAATTCTGGGACAGAGAGAAGGAAAAAGAACGGCTAAAACGATATCTTAAGTCAGAGCCTAATTCTATACTCTTTGTATACGGGCCAAAGAGTAGTGGAAAAAGCACATTGCTCTTTCAAGTTGTAAAAGAGCTTTCTAAAAGAAAATGGTTTGTGCAAAAGTATGATATGTATTGGTATGACCTAAGAGGGATAATGATATCAAGCTACAATGATGTTGTTCAGCTGTTCTTTGAATCAGACGATAAAGAAGGGCAGAAAATAATAAAAGAAGCACAAGCACTTTTTGGAATACCGAACATAGCAAGCTTTAGTGTAAAAAGGACGATATATGATGAGATTAAGAACAAAGAATTGGATCCATTCAAATACATGGAAGCGGTGCTGAGAAAGAATAGAAAAAAACATGTAATAGTCTTTGACGAGCTGCAGAAAATAAAGGATGTATACATGAACGGAGAGAACCAGAGGCCAGTTGTGAAGGAGCTGTTTAACTTCTTTGTCAGGTTAACAAAAGTCCTTCATTTATCCCATGTGATAGTGATGAGCTCTGATACGTTCTTTATTGAAGAAGTATATATTGATTCAACGCTAAAGAACACATCGCGATACTACTTGGTAGATTACTTCGATGATGACACAGCGTATAACATTCTTGTAAATGAAGGAATTGAAGAAAGAGCTGCGAAAGAAATTGTCGACAAAGCAGGAGGAGTTCCTTGGATACTGGAGGAGGTAATAGAAAGCGAAGAGCCATTACAGGTTCTTGAAGAGTTGCGCAAAGAATCGAAGGCAAAGATCCTTGGATACCTTGATGAGAAAAGAATCAAAGGTGAAGATATTGAAATAACCTTTAAAGTTTTTGAAAAAGTGTTGGAAAATAAAGCCCTTGAAGCACAAGAAGAGTTATTAGAATTAAGAAGACTCTTTGAAAGAGAAATTCTCTTCTACGATCCGATAAACAGAGTTGTAAAATTCCAAACCCGTCTTGACGAGCTTACAGCGAAGGAGCTGCTTAAAAGAGTTTGAGCTAATTAGCCTTATTATAAAATAAAGAAGGTGGCACAGAGCCACCCTTTATTTATTCTAAAAAGCCAAAGTTGTTCGCCTTTATTATGTCATCAAGGAGGTTGCCAACATCTTTTATTTCGGGACCTAGTGGATGAACTAGAAGAGCCTCTTTTGCCAAAGTTTTTGACTTTTTAAGATACGCTTCTATGGTAAGACGTTCGTATTCCTTTATAGTGTTTATAAATACTTTTGCGAATCTGCTCGCTTCACCTAAAGTTACAGGAAGCACTTTTCCACCTTTAACCAAGGATGGCAGCTCCATTACATAATCATCAGGAAGGTTCTTCACACTTCCGTTGTTTTTCGTGTTAACAATGTGGATTTTTCCGTTTCCCAAGGCAAGATCTCTTATGAGCAAAGCCGCTGCCGTTGAATAGAGGCTTCCCCCTCTTTTTGAAAGTTCTTCTGGTATATTATCTACGCTTTTGTACTTTTCGAAGAGTTCTTTTTCTATTTCCATAACTTCTTGGGCTCTTGGTTTTGAGTTTTTCAATTTCTCCAACATCTCACTGGTTCTCAAGTAATATCTCAAATACGGGTTTAGAACCATTCCTATTTCCTTGAGAAAACTACTTTCAAAGCCGTAGCCAATGGAGTCAGTATCTACTTCGCCCAATTTCTTGAAAAACTCATCGGTCACGTCCTTGCCATTTACATAGATTCTTTCAAGAAAGGTAAGATGATTCAAACCGTAATATTTTAAGAACAGGTCATCCATAGAGCAGGACAAAAAGTCAGACAAAGCTTTGAGAAGATTTATAGGAATGTTACAAAGTCCTATGTATCTGTCAAATTTTAAATAGTTCAGTACAAATTCCGTTATGTGTCCAGAAGGATTGGTGAAATTTATTATAGTTGCCTTGCTTGTTTTTTCTATCCTATTAACATAATCTTCAATTACTGGAAATGCCCGAAGCGCGGCTGCAAAGCCTCCAACGCCCGTGGTTTCTTGACCAATCAGTCCATATTTCAATGGAATGGTTTCGTCTTTTAATCTTCCTTCAAGCCCTCCTGGCCTGAACTGGAAAACAACATAGTCACTATCCCTGACTGCTTCTTCAAAATCCTTCGTCTTATGGACCTTAAAGACATCCTTTATAAACTTCTTAGCAAATTCATATATAACATCGAGCTTTTCATCATTTATATCGTAAAGCCATATTTCGTCTATATCCACATCCTTTGAAATATCCAAAAAACCTTTCAGAAGTTCTGGGGTGTAGCTGCTCCCTGCACCGATAACGCCTAGTTTCACATTATCTCCTCCTACCAAAAATAGTAGTAATATAAAAAGGATAAGGCAGGGGGCATAAATCACCTAAGCTTCAAAGCTCTTAACGGAGTTTGCTCCCTGCCTCTTAAGCCATCATAAGTTGGTTGAGCTTTTAAGCTCTCGTCACAACGGAGGATTGGCTCAGAGGCTCCCTGCCTTATCAAATCTAACTGAAAGGAGTGTTCCTCATGCCTACTTTCGTTGGTATCGATGTTTCTAAGCATAATTTCCACTCTTGCATCATCTCTGACTCTCTCCCTAATCCATTCCATCAACATTTTACCATGAACAAACAGGGCTTTAACTCTTTCCTTAACTCCATCCCCCGCTTCGATCCAGTTGATACCTTCATCGCTATTGAATCTACCGGACCTTATCACTTTAACCTCTTCTCTTTCCTTAAATCCAATGGCTTTAATGTTGTGCTTATCAACCCTCTCCTCATTTCCAATTTCTCCAAGCCCAACCTCAGACTTACTAAAACAGATAAGGTCGATGCTTATTCTATCGCAAGCTATATTCAATCTTTCCACGCAAAGTTTTTTGATAATGCTTCTCATTTCAAAAGCCACCCAAGTAACCTCTACCAGCTTAGAGAACTCTCCAGAAAGAGGGAGGAACTCGTTAATAGAAGAAGGAAACTCATGAACGATGTGGAAAAGCTCATTACTATCACTTTCTCCGAGCTTGAGAGTTCTGTAAGTGTTTTCTCTGCTTCTATGCTTAACCTCCTTGCACATTTCCCTTCTGCTAATGCTATTAACAGAGCTGATGTAAAAGAGATCGAAGCTTTCTTTAAAGGTAGAGGTAGAACTCCAAAGATAAGCGCTAAAGATATTAAAGCTTTGGCTAAAGAGTCTATTGGAACTGCTACGAAAGCTACAGAAAAGGTGCTCTCTATGACGATTAAGGAGATTATCTTCATAAACAAAGAGATTGAAGAGATAGGAAAGCTCATGAAGGAATTTGTGGAACAGCAGGATGAAGAAAAAGGAGAAAGTTTT
>JAMOOR010000196.1 GCA_027065235.1 Thermotogaceae bacterium
TTCATATTTTGATCCTAAAAGCTCGTTGTATCTGACCCACAGTGACCTAGCAAGGAGATTTATCTGTCTTCCGGCATCGTTTAGATAAACCTCATTTTCTACTTCGTATCCCATTTCTTTGAAAATATTGACAAGAACATCACCAATTACAATTTGCCTTCCATGGGCAACTGTCAACGGACCAGTTGGATTTGCACTGGCATATTCTATTTGAACCTTTATTCCGTTCCCTATAGTTCTTTTTCCAAAATTTTCTTCCTCAGTTAGAACCTTTTTAACAACTTCTTGTAGAACAGTATTCTTTATCTTGAAGTTTATAAATCCCGGACCTGCTATTGAGATATCGTCAAAAAGCTCAGAATCTTTCAACCTTTCCGCAAACTCTTGTGCAATATCTCTGGGGGATTTTTTGAAATGCTTCGCACCGACAAGAGCTATAT
Organism: Thermotogaceae bacterium; assembly: GCA_027065235.1. Lineage (GTDB taxonomy): Bacteria > Thermotogota > Thermotogae > Thermotogales > Thermotogaceae > JAGHBG01. Next base: position 441 of record JAMOOR010000196.1, read on the forward strand.
TGGTTGAAAAATCTCCAAAGTTTTCGTCGGGTACTTCTACTTTGAATTGGTAGTTGTGTCTAAAATCCTTTAGTACCTTTTCAAGTTCTTCCCTTATCTTGTCCTTTATCACTTTGTTCCCTCCTTTAGCAATTCCTTTGCAGCTATCTCATCAAGGCGAGTTTGGAATTCGAACCTTATATTTGCCTTTAACCCACCATATCATTTTTTCAACTCTTCAAAAATTTCATCACCTTCTACAAGAGCTTTTGCAAGTTTCACTGTGCTCAGAAAGTCCTCCTTGTTCATTACAGATACTGGTGAATGGATGTATCTGCATGGAACCGATATAACCCCGGCAGGTGCGCCCTTCGCTGTTGTTGCTATTTTTCTTGCGTCGGTTCCACCGGGAGTTCTTCTTTTCATCTGGTATTTTATGTTTAATTTCTCTGCAGTTTTAATAAAGGCTTTTAACATCCTTTGATCTATGACATACCCCGAATGGAAGAATGTAAATACTGGTCCATCTCCAAGGTGAGTCGCCCATTTGTATTCTTCAAGTTCTGGGAGGTCTCCTGCTGTCGTTCCTTCAAGTACTATTGCAGCGTCTAAGTCGAGCTGTTCCATTATCACAGAAGCCCCCATAAGGCCAATTTCTTCACCAACAGTGAATATGAAGTAAGTATCATACATCGGTGTAGTTTCAATGGATGCGATCAGATTTACAGCGCAACCAGTCCTATCATCAAAAGCTTTTGCCGTTGCGTACTTTTCTGTTTCTTCATACTTCGTCGTAAAGTAAACATAGGTTCCGATTTCTACTTTAACATCTTTTTTATCCTTTGCGCCTATATCTATCTTTAGCTGGTCATAATTTACCTTTTCTACCTTTTTCTCCTGAAGATGTATCGGTTTGAACCCAACTACACCTGTTTTTTCTCCGACAAGGAGCTTCTTACCGATCACAACTCTTGGATCTACGCCGCCAACAGATCGGAATGAAAGAGTACCATCTTCATTTATATCGGTGATCATAAAAGATACTTCATCCATGTGAGACAGAAGTCCTAATTTAAACCCACTCTTTTTTCCTTTCTTGAGTGCTATTAGGTTTCCCACATTATCCACATAAAGGCTGTCAACCTTATCTTTTATCTTTTCTTTTATATAATCCCTCACCTTGCCTTCGTCGCCTGATCCGCCATTAAGGTTAGTGAGGTCTTTTAATATTTCAAAGTATTCATTCATTCTCATCACCTCTTAGCTGAGCGATTGTATGAGCAAAGAGTCTCGCCGTTTCTTCAACATCCTTCGGGTTAACAACCTCAACGGGTGTATGCATGTACTTTATGGGTACAGAAACAAGGAGAGTTTTTATACCTATCCATGCGGTTCTTATTGAATCAGTGTCAGTACCTGTTCTTCTTGGAAGGGCTTCTATTTGGTGTTTTATTCCGTGCTTTTCCGCTACCTCTTTCGCAAGATC
>JAMOOR010000197.1 GCA_027065235.1 Thermotogaceae bacterium
ACTCAAGACAGTAGGGAACTTTTATTTTCTCGCCTACATGTAATAGATTGGGATTTTTTATGTTATTAAGCTTCGCTATCATGGATAACCCTTCATCTCCCAAGTTATAGGCGTTTGCTATTTCGGCCAGGGTATCTCCACGTCTTATCACAATTGTGACAAAGGGGGATTGCAAGGGAGACATTAAAAAAGCTGATGATTTTTTCAAAGAATCTATTTGATTTTGCAGCTTCATCATACTCTCCATAACATCTTCCTTCATCTTTGAGAACTCCTCTTTTAAACTGTCTATCTTTTCCAGCTCAGAGGACAGCTCCTTCAAACTGCTTTTTACATCCGAGATATCTCTTGTAAGGTCCTTCAGCTCTTCATATTCACTCTTAAGTTGGATTATGTCTACTCTATTCTGCTCAGAGAGATGCTCCACATAATCAACTCTTCCACCTATAGTGGAAACTTGAACGAAAAGCAGCGCAACAGAAACTATTAAAATTCCTCCAAGTGCATAAATCAGGTAATCATCCATTATCTCTTATCTCTTGCCACCTCTCTCTTCCAGCCTTTACGAATAAAGATGAAACTCCTCTGTATTTATTCGACAAAATAGAAAACCATTTCACCGCTTCTTTCCTATTTCCAAGTCTTCTATTTATTTCTCCCAGATAAAAGAGAATCATCGGCTCCTCTTCGTCCTTCACTATATCGTTTCTGTAATGTTCTTCGAAGAATTTTAGGGCCTTTCCAAGAGCAATGAGCTCTTCTTTTTTATCACCCTTTTCCCTAAACAGCCAACCAAGTTTTAAATACGCTTCGGCTGCACCACGCCTATGTCCAATAACCGTGTATATGGCAGCTGCAATAGAAAAAAGCGCTATAGCATCATCGACCGTTCTATCCCTTCCTAGATTTAACTCTCTGAACTGCTTCTTTGCATTTTGTAAAACCCTCTCAACGGCTTCTCTTTTATTCTCAGGTATCTGAAGCTTCCCAAAGTCCCTTTCAAAAAGTGTCAAGTAACATTTAGGACATGTTACAAGTTGATAGTAAAGAGCATTAACACCTTTGTAGTTTGGTTTTAGATCCTCATCTCTTGATTCAACGATAATTGCTGATGAAAAAACTCTAACCTGTGAAAAAGAATTTCCACAGAATTGACATTCAAATTCCTTCTCCCAAAATTCCATAAAACATCACTCCTCAAAAAGTGCCTCAACAAACTCATGTGCGTCAAAGGGTTTTAGATCATCTTCTCCTTCCCCAACTCCAACAAACTTTATAGGAATTTCCAGTTCCTTGACGATGGCTACAGCTATTCCGCCTTTCGCTGTACCATCGAGCTTTGTAAGTACTATACCTGTTATATCCACAATATCTTTAAATACCTTCGCCTGTATAAGACCATTCTGGCCTGTTGTAGCATCAATAACTAAAAGAACTTCGTGTGGTGCATCGGAAACTTCCTTTTTTACGACCCTGTGAATTTTCCTGAGCTCTTCCATGAGATGGCTTTTGTTGTGAAGTCTCCCTGCTGTATCTATTATAACAACATCTTTATTCTTAGCCTTAGCGTGTGCTACAGCGTCAAAGGCTACAGCACCTGGATCTGCTCCCTCTGTATGAGCAATCACAGTTGCGTTTATCCTTTCTCCCCAAAGCTTTAGCTGTTCGATAGCTGCTGCTCTAAATGTATCCGCTGCTGCCAGAACTACTTCTTTTCCTTTACTTCTGAATATCTTTCCAATCTTTCCAGCTGTTGTTGTTTTTCCTGTTCCGTTAACACCAACCAGACTTATAACGAATGGCTTTTCGTTTGGTATCTTTAGTGAAGTATCCCTATCAAGGATCTCTAGAAGCATTTCTTTTACCTTTTGTAAGGGATCTTCTGCTTTTTGCTCTTCTAG
>JAMOOR010000198.1 GCA_027065235.1 Thermotogaceae bacterium
AAAGAAAATATTTTCCCAAGAGAAAAGAAAGGGAAGACCGAGAAACTCTTATTTTAAAGGCTCTAAAATTGGCACTTAAGGATTACGTCGAAAAGAACGGTTTTAATAAGGTCGTAATAGGACTAAGTGGAGGAATTGATTCGTCTGTAGTAGCATCTATAGCCACACTGGCACTTGGAAAGGAAAATGTTGTAGGGGTATTGATGCCTTCTATGTATACATCCAAAGAATCCAACGAAGATGCACAAGCTCTTGCAAAAAATCTTGGCATAAAGACATACACTGTTCCAATTACCGATGTGTTTGAAAGCTATAAAAAAGCTCTGAAGAAGGTGTTCGGCAAAAGAAAAGAAGATGTCACGGAGGAAAACATACAAGCAAGGATAAGAGGAAACTACTTAATGGCGATATCCAACAAATTTGGCTATCTTGTTGTAACCACCGGTAACAAGAGCGAGGCAGCTACGGGATATTCAACTCTGTATGGAGATATGGCCGGAGGATTTGCCCTCATAATTGATATTTACAAAACAGATGTTTACAAACTGGCAAGAAAAATCAATGAGGTTTTTGGAAAGGAAGTTATACCAGAAAGGGTGTTTGTTAAGCCACCTTCAGCAGAGCTGCGGCCAGGTCAAAAGGATCAGGATAAGCTACCACCTTACGAAGAACTTGACAGGATTTTAAAACTGTTCATCGAGAAAAACTACCCACCTGAAAAGATAGTAGAAGAAGGTTTTGATAAAAACACTGTGGAGTATGTTATAAAGCTTGTTAAGATGAGTGAGTACAAGAGAGTTCAAGCTGCGATAGGCCCAAAAATCTCCTCTAGATCTTTCTCTTCCGACTGGCATATGCCGGTTACCAATAAGTTTATAGTGTAAGGAGGGGTGCCTCATGAACAACTTTGTATTCCACAACCCAACAAAGATAATTTTCGGAAAAGGCACTGTAGGTGTTATAGGAGATGAAATTAAAAACTTTGGATATAAGAAAGTTCTACTCCTTTATGGAAGAGGTTCGATAAAGAAGAACGGAGTGTACGACTCTGTTGTGGATTCCTTGAAAAGAAACTCTATAGCATTTGTAGAAGTTTCCGGCGTTAAACCAAATCCTGTTTTAAGTAAAGTAAAAGAAGCCGTAGAAGTTGCAAAAAAGGAAAAAGTCGACGCTATATTGGCAGTAGGTGGAGGAAGCGTCATAGACAGTGCAAAGACGGTTGCAGCAGGTTTCTATTACGATGGTGATATATGGGACGCCTTTACCGGAGAATATAAGGTCAAAAAGTCTCTTCCGATTTTTGTAGTGTTGACGATATCCGCAACTGGTTCTGAAATGAACGGCGGGGCAGTTATAACCAACGAAGAAACGAAGGAGAAATGGTCATTCTGGTCTCCTACTTCCTTTCCAAAAGTATCTGTAATAGACCCAACAGTTCAGTTCAGTTTATCGAAAGAGCAGACAGTTTATGGGGGAATCGACGCTATAGTTCATGTTCTTGAATATTATTTTGACGGTTCAAAGGGAAGAAGGGTAATGGACAGAATAATGGAATCCATAATAAAGACGATTATGGAGGCAGTTGAGGTTTTAATAGAGGATCCTACTAATTATGAATGGAGGGCAAACCTTGCATGGTCTGCAACTCTCGCTCTTAACGGGTTAACATCCACTGGCTCCTATGGTGGTGATTGGTCATCTCATATAATAGAGCATTCTTTAAGTGCCCTTTATGACATTGCACATGGTGCTGGTCTTGCCATAGTAACACCAGCATGGATGAGATATGTGATGGATAAGGATATAGAAAAATTCGAAAGATTTGCTAAGGAAATCTTTGGAAGAAATAATGCAGAAGATGGAATAGGGGCATTCAAGGAGTGGTTAAAGAAGGTG
>JAMOOR010000199.1 GCA_027065235.1 Thermotogaceae bacterium
TATGATTTTATAATGAAACAAAAACCCTGCGTAAGGGCAGAGTGGGGTCATCTAACATCAAGAGGTCTGAATGTCTTTCCTTCTTTTCTGTAAAGTTCTATATCGAGTTTCTTTATAAACATCTCAACGGTGTTACACACCGTTGCGGAGAAAAGATGTCCCCCGACGATGTTCCTCGCTGGACCAGCAAGAGCTACGTGAAGGTGTGCGAAAGGTTCTCCATCCTTATCGGAGATGTTTCCGTTTGTGGAAACAAGCTCATGAGGTACCGATATTTTTTCTTTTTCATATTCCATCTTCTCTACATTAAACCAGCCTATTTCAAAATCTTTAAGCATACCTATGGCGTTTATTACTATGCCAGATGAAATTCTCTCTTTTTTCAAAATACTGTACAGAGTTTCATAAAAATCCTCCCCATCATCCATTCTTATGAACAGAAATTCTCCATCCACCCTGTAAATCATACCTCCACCTCCTTTTTGAACTCTGTCTTTAATTTTATTATAATTTGTAGTTCGAACAAATTGAAGAGCTGCAACCCCCGTTTATACAGCGAAAACCTGTATCTCAATTTATGCATATTTTCTCAATTTTTGACTCATTGCAAATAGAGGGTTTTAAATTTGCGTAACACAGACTTATTCGATATCTGCTTCCATAAGGTTTTTGTTGGATTATAAAATACCTTATTTTCGATAAATATAAGCTCTTGCTTAATGGCCTTGGCTCCCATTTTTCTATCATAGGCATTACCCCGTTTGTTATCCTGGATATTAACCGTATTAATACATTAATGTGCTATGTTGCAAAATTTAAAGATTTGGAATTTGTTCGTATTTTATATTATATTAATTATAAGGAATATAATTGACTTATAGGAGGTGAGGAGAATGGTCACAGGTATTTTTGAAGAGAAACTATCAAAGATAGGAAAGAACCTTAAATCTTCCTTGATAAGAGATCTTTTAAAGTACGCCCAGATTCCAGGGGCTATTTCTTTCGGTGGAGGTGCGCCGGATCCAGAGACATTTCCCAGTAAAGAACTTGGAGAAATAGCAAAGGAAATCCTTGAGAATGAATACAAGTTTACTCTCCAGTATATACCAACCGAGGGAGACGAGGAGCTTAAGGAAGAGTTTATAAAGCTCCTTGATAGAATTTATGGTATCACCGATGTTGCTAAGAAAAACTTGCTTATGACCACGGGCTCTCAACAAGCCTTGGACATATTGGCCAGAATATTCTTGGATGAAGATAGCTACGTAATCGTTGAGAGCCCATCATATTTAGGGGCTCTCAACGCATTTTATGTGAGCTTCCCAAAGTTCATAGCAATTCCTCTTGAGAAAGATGGTATGGATATTAACTATCTTGAAAAAGTCTTAAAGGATCTTGATGAAAAGGGAGAAATAGAAAAGGTCAAATTCATCTATACAGTTCCTACTTTCCAGAACCCAGCTGGAGTTACGATGAGCCTTGAAAAGAGGAAAGCTCTAATAGAACTTGCAGAGAAATACGACATAATAATTGTTGAAGATGATCCTTACGGTGCACTTTACTTTGATGAAACTCCTCCTGATTCCCTTTATAAACTCGCTGGAAAGGAAAGAGTCATACTCTTAAACACGTTCAGTAAGATTCTTACTCCTGGGTTAAGAATAGGTGTTATCATCGCTGATGAAAATATAATCTCAAAGGCGGTTATGGCAAAGCAGTCTGCCGATCTTTGCAGCTCAGGGCTCACCCAAAGGCTTGCAGCAAGATTTTTGAAAAAATACGATCTACTTGACTACCTCAAGAGTATAAGAGCTGTTTACAAAGAGAAAAGGGATATCATGATAGAAGCGATGGAGGAGCATCTCAAACCTTATGGAGTTACATGGAACAAACCCGGTGGAGGACTGTTCATTTGGATAGAACTACCAGAAGGTTACGACACGATGGAGATGCTTGACATAGCAAAGGAAAAGCTTGTGTTCTACATACCAGGAAAAGCTTTCTTGGTAGATGTTGAGAAATCGAGCACCGCAAGACTTTCCTTCTGTCTGCCACCGAAAGAGGTTATCCCAGAGGGTATAAAACGTCTTGCGGAAGTTATAGAAGAGTACAAGAAGGAAAAGGGGTTGTGATAGGGTGAAGATTTTAGTTATAAATCCCGGATCGACTTCTACAAAGATAGCGGTTTTTGATGATGAAAACGAGGTTCTTTCAAGAAGAATTGATCATCCAAGAGAAGAGTTAGATAAATTCGACAGACTTATAGATCAGAAAGATTTTAGAAAGCGAGCGATAATTGATACATTGAAAGAAGCGGGATTTGAAATAAAGGATTTCGATGCTATAGCTTGCAGGGGTGGTATTCTGCCGCCCCTTACTGGCGGAACATACAAGGTTGAGCAGAATATGGTTGATTATTTAGCGAATGAATCACCCGTTGAGCATGCTTCAAATTTGGCTGCGGTCATAGGATACGAGCTGGCAAAACCTTTTGGAATTCCAGTTTATATAACCGATCCGATTTCCGTTGACGAAATGATTCCAGAGGCAAAACTTTCTGGAATACCGGAGATAGAGAGAAAAAGTTACGGACATTACCTAAATATGAAGGCCGTAGCAAGGGAGGTTGCAGAAAAGGAATTTGGGAAAAAATACGAAGAACTTAACTTCGTTGTTGTCCACCTTGGCGGTGGGATATCCGTAGCTGCACATAGAAAGGGAAAGGTTATCGATATAAACAACGCCAACGATGAAGGACCATTCTCACCGGAAAGAACCGGAGAGCTTCCAGTTGGTGATCTTGTAAAAGTTGCCTATTCTGGAAAGTACTCAAAGAGAGAGCTTAAGAAAAGATATGTTGGAAAGGGCGGACTTGTTGCATACCTTGGAACCAACGACATGAGAGAAGCCCTTAAAAGGGCAAAAGAGGGAGATAAGGAAGCGGATCTCATAGTTCGCGCTATGGCCTATCAAATAGCCAAGGAAATAGGTGGAATGATGGCAGTTTTGAAAGGAGAGGTTGATGGAATAATCCTCACAGGTGGAATGGCCCATAATAAGGATTTTACAGATATGATAAGAGGCTATGTTGAAAGGTACGCTCCCGTTTACATAGTTCCCGGTGAATTTGAGATGATAGCACTCGCTAAGGGAGCACTAAGAGTTCTTAAGGGAGAAGAAAAGGCAAAACAGTGGAAGAAGGAGGGATAGCTGATGATAAAGAAACTTTCAGAGCTTTTGGAACTTTCAAGAGGTAAGGGTAAGAGACTGGCAGTGGCAGTTGCTCAGGATGAGGTCGTCTTAAAGGCCGTGGATAACGCAGCGAAAGAAGACATCGTTGTTCCAATACTTGTCGGAGATGAAAAGCTCATAAGGGAAGAAGCAGAAAAAGCGGGGATAGATGTCTCCAAATACCAGATAGTTCATGTTGAAGGTGTAATGGAAGCTGCAGCGAAGGCAGTAGAGCTTGTTTCTAAGGGAGAAGCGGATCTTATAATGAAAGGAAAGCTTCAGACAGCCCAAATAATGCGCATGGTTCTCAAAGAAGAATATGGTCTTAGAACTGGCATGACAATGGGGATGGTCTCTGTCTTTGAAATCCCAGACTTTCCAAGGCTTCTCATATTAACCGATGCAGGAATGACTATAGCACCAGACTTGAATCAAAAGGTTGATTTGATAAAACATGCAATAAGGGTAGCAAACGTTCTTGGAATTGAAACTCCAAAGGTTGCATTGGTCAGTGCTGTAGAAACCGTAAATCCAAAGATACCAGCAACGATAGATGCAGCGTTGATCGCCAAAATGGCCGACAGAAAACAGATAAAAGGAGCGATAATTGACGGACCGTTCGCCCTTGATAACGTTGTGTCAAAAGAAGCTGCAGAGCATAAGGGAATAGTCAGCCCTGTTGCTGGTGAGGCAGACATTATAGTAACTCCAGATATAGACGCAGGAAACATTCTTTACAAGGGTCTCATATTCCTTGCAAAGGCAAAATCCGCTTCAACGATCCTTGGTGCGAAAGTACCTGTTGTTCTTACATCAAGGGCAGATTCTGATGAGACTAAACTCTACTCAATTGCTTTAACTGCTGCTCTTTCGTGAGGTGAAAACGTGTACAGGATATTGGTAATAAATCCAGGTTCAACATCCACGAAACTTGCTATATATGAAGATGAAAAAGAAGTTTTGAAGGAAACCATTCGCCATAGTGTGGAAGAGCTTAAAGATTTTGAAAGGATCACAGATCAATACGAGTTTAGAAAAAACGTCATTCTGGATTTTGTAAAAAAGGCAGGATATGACATAAAGAGCTTTTCTGCGATAGTTGGAAGGGGCGGGCTTGTCCGCCCCATTCCCAGTGGCGCCTATGAAGTTGATGAGCTGATGCTAAAAGAGCTTAGAGAAGGGAAGTATGGTGAGCATGCGTCAAACCTTGGAGCCTTGATAGCCAACGAGCTTGCAAAAGAAGCAGGAGTGAAAGCTTATATAGTTGATCCAGTTGTGGTAGACGAGATGATGGATATAGCAAAGATATCAGGACATCCTGATTTTGTGAGAAAATCGATTTTCCATGCACTTAATCAAAAAGCTGTTGCAAGAAGAGCAGCAGAAGAGCTTGGGAAAAGCTACGAAGAAGTGAATCTGGTGGTAGTACATATGGGTGGAGGAATCTCCATAGGTGCCCATAAGAAGGGAAGAGTCGTTGATGTGAACAACGCTCTTGATGGAGACGGACCATTCACACCAGAAAGAAGTGGAACGCTTCCTATGACTCAGGTGATTGACCTTGCATACAGCGGAAAGTTTACGCTCGATCAGATGAAAAAGAGGATCAAGGGAAAAGGCGGGCTTGTTGCATACCTTGGGACCAACGATGCCCTTGAAGTCCAGGGAAGAATAAGAAACGGCGATAAACAGGCAGAACTTGTCTATAAAGCGATGGCCCATCAGATAGCAAAATGGGTTGGAAAGATGGCTATGGCTCTAACCGATGGTGTTGACGCGATAGTGTTAACGGGTGGTCTTGCTTATGATGAAGAGTTTATGGTCAAGTGGCTTAAAGAGATGGTGTCCTTCATTGCGCCTGTTATCGTATATCCTGGTGGAGACGAGGAAAAGGCATTGGCGATGGGGGTCTTAAGAGTTTTGAGAGGGCAGGAGAAGGCAAAGAAGTACAAGGAAATAGTGGGAGGATAGTTATGGAAAAGAAAAACATGGCATTTGTTGGAATGTTCGGATCTGGCAAAACCGAGATAGCTATGAATATGGCTTTAAAACTTGCCAAAGATGGCGAGAGTGTCGCTTTGGCGGACCTTGATTACGTATCCCCATATTTTCGCTCAAGGGATAAAAAAGGGCTTTTAGAGGAATTTGGCGTGAAGGTGGTTGTTCCACCAGGAAAATACATCTGGGCCGATACTCCAATAATTCCACCGGAAGTTTTTGGAATATTGTCCAACAAGAGCATAAAAGCCATCTTGGATGTTGGTGGAGAGGAAGACGGCATAGCTGTCCTTGGCTATTTAAGGGCGTTCATGAAAAACACAGCTATTTACTTTGTTATCAACACAAGGCGGCCTTTTACCAATACAGTCGAAGGTATCGTTAAGTTCTATGAAAAACTCAAAAATAGAGCGAGAGTAGATTTTGATTTTCTTGTATCCAACACGAATCTTGGTCCGGATACAACGGAAGAGGTTATAAAGGAAGGTGAAGAAATAGTTGAAGAAGCTTCGAAAATTTTGAACATACCCGTTGCTTTCACGGCGGTTCCGGCTTTCTTGAAGGACTGTGATTGCAGGTTTGATAAGTTCATCATAGAGAGATACATGGAGCTTCAATGGTGAAAGGAGGGCAGTATATGGCAAAAAGAACTCTTGGCTTCATTGAAATCGATCAGGAAAGGTGTAAAGGATGTGGACTCTGTATAGACGCGTGTCCAGTGAATGTCATAAAATTCTCTGAAGAATTCAACAGCAAAGGTTATCACCCAGCAGAGTACATAGGTGAAGGATGTATAGCATGTCAGTTCTGTTACTACATGTGTCCCGATGTATGTATAACAGTCTACAAGTACAAAACACCTGCTCTAAGCAAGTAAGGAGGGATGAAGATGGGCGAAAAGATAATGGTAAAAGGAACGGAAGCGATTGGAGAAGCCGCCATTAGAGCTGGATGTAAGGTTTACTTTGGATATCCAATCACTCCGCAAAGTGAGCTTACAGAATATATGTCAAGGAGAATGCCTCAGGAAGGCAGGGTGTTTCTCCAGGCAGAGAGCGAGGTTGCAACTGTCAACATGATGTATGGTGCATCGTCAGTTGGAGTTAGGGTTATGACCTCAACATCATCACCAGGATTTTCTCTGATGCAAGAGGGAATATCCTACATGGCCAATGCGAGGCTCCCTGCAGTATTCGTGGATGTTGTAAGAGGAGGGCCAGGTCTTGGAGATATCCAACCATCTCAGGGAGACTACTTCCAAGTCGTCAAAGGTGGAGGACATGGAGATTACAGACTTCCAGTTTATTCTCCATCCTCCTTGCAAGAAGCAGTTGAGCTTACAATTCATGCTTTCGATGTGGCGGATAAATACAGAACTCCTGTTGTGATATTCGCCGATGGAATGCTTGGGCAGATGATGGAACCAGTTGAATTTCCAGACCCAGTTGATCCTTCCACACTTCCAAGTAAAGATGATTGGGCTCTCACAGGAGCAAGGGGTAGAAAAGCAAGGTATGTGACTTCCTTTGACATAGATCCATACAAACTCGAGCAGATGAACTTGGTCTTGCAGGAGACATATAAGAAGATAGAGGCAGAAGAGAAAAAATGGGAAGAATTCATGACAGATGATGCCGAGATAATATTCGTAGCTCACGGAACCGTTGGAAGAATCGTAAAGAGCACGGTGAAAATGGCAAGGGAAAAGGGTATAAAAGCGGGGCTTTTCAGACCGATATCCCTTTATCCGTTCCCGTACGAAAGACTTGCAGAGCTTGCTGAAAAAGTCGACATAGTCATGACAGTTGAGATGAGCGCCGGTCAGATGCTTGAAGATGTCAAATTGGCAGTTATGGGAAGAGCTGAAACACCGTTCTATGGAAGGCTTGCTGGAGTTATACCAACACCGGCGGAAATCTTAGAAGCAATGATGAAGGAAATCAGGAGGTGATTTGAATGAGTGAACAGGTAAAGGATGCCATCCTTTTAGCTTCCATGCCAAAGGCATTGAATGGAAAGGAATTTACATATTGTCCAGGTTGTCACCATGGAATAGTCCATAGGCTCGTTGCAGAGCTTATAGATGAATTTGGTCTCAGAGAAAAAACCCTTCTTGTAGCACCAGTTGGATGTTCCGTTTTTGCCTATGAGTTTTTTGATGTTGACGGAACAGTGGCTCCTCACGGTAGAGCCTTGGCAGTTGCTACAGGAATGAAAAGGGCAAAACCCGAAATGTTCGTTCTCACATACCAGGGTGATGGAGACCTTGCAGCTATAGGAACAGCTGAAACTATCCACGCAGCAAACAGAGGGGAAAGGGTAACAACGGTATTCATAAACAACGCTGTTTACGGAATGACCGGTGGTCAGATGGCTCCAACAACCCTTCTTGGAATGAAAACAACAACCAGTCCCTACGGAAGGGATCCAAAAAGGGAAGGGTATCCAATACATATGATGGAGATAATGAGGGCACTTCCAGGAGTTGCCTATGCTGAAAGAGTTAAAGTATCAAGGCCGCAGGATGTTCCAAAGGCAAAGATGGCCATAAAGAAAGCCTTCTATGCACAGCTTCTTGATGTGGGATTTGGAATAGTTGAAGTTCTCTCCACATGTCCAACGAACTGGGGAATGGATCCCGTGGAAGCAAGCAGATGGCTTGAAGAGAATATGGTAAAAGAATTCCCACTTGGAGTCTATGTAGATAAAGTGACAGAAGTCATGAAAGAGAAGGGGGTGAAGTGATGGAGCACAGAATCATAGCAGCCGGTTTTGGTGGACAAGGCGTGATGCTTTTTGGACAGATAATAGCCTTAGCTGGTATGATAGAAGATAAACATGTTACTTGGCTTCCTTCTTATGGTCCTGAAATGAGGGGAGGAACCGCCAATTGTACCGTTGTTGTCTCAGATGATCCTGTTGCTTCGCCCGTTGTTGACATGCCTAACGAAATAGCTATATTTAACATACCCTCACTCTTGAAATTCGAACCAACTCTTGCAGAAGGCGGAATACTTGTTATGAATACCTCAATGATAGATAGAGAGCCCCAAAGAAAAGACATCAAAGTGATAAAAATAGCTGCCAACGATGTTGCAGAAAAGCTCGGTAATGTAAAGGCACAAAACATGGTAATGCTTGGTGCATTCATAGAGACAACAAAGGTTGTATCGAAAGAAAGTGTCTTCAAAGCCCTTGAAAAGAAAATGACAGGAAAGAAAGCCGCTTTTCTTGACCTTAACAAAAGAGCAGTTGAGGAAGGAATGAAACTGGCAAGAGAGCAGTTGTAAGATGCAACTATAAAAAGGAAGCCTGCCCTTTTTCGGGCAGGCTTTTTTGTTTAACCAGCCTTTCAAACCTCAATACTCTGCTGTTATCTCCGCATGACCTTTCTTGCCGTCAGGACCTTCATAATAAACAGAGATTCTATGCTCTTTCTCTGGTGAATCGCTCTGGAATTCTATTATGAAGGTAGATTTTATAGACTCTGCTATTCCTATATCCGTTAGATCGACTTCTTCACCTCCAGATTGATATATAACAAAACCACCTGTTTTAACCGCTATTTCCCTTGGATCTGTTGAGTCGGAAAAGTCAGTGTCATCCTCACTGTAATATCCTGTGGAGGCAACCATATAAAGCGTGGCGTAGCCTTCAAGTGCTTTTAAGACCTCATCTTTTGTGTATTTCGGATCAAAATCTGTATAGGAGCCATCGCCTTTATAGTGAGAAGGGGCATCTGTCAAAAGTATGAATATTCTTTGAGATCCTGCTCTCCATGATACGTTATTCCATGCGTACATAATAGCACCATAAGCATTTTCTGGTCCGTCGCCACCACCAACTGCTTCTAATTCCGAAACATAATCCCTTGCGTCATCCAAATCTGAGGTTAAATTTAGCCATTTCGGAGAATACTCTCTATCATGTGAGGGAGCATAATCGTCATACGGAAGAATTCCTACTTTTACATCAAATCCTTCTTCTTTCAGGTACTCTATGAAGCTCACCAATGAATTTTTTAATCCGTTTATTTCTTCATTCATACTTCCAGTTACATCCATTATTATCATTATGTCTATTTTACTGGTAACCTCAGATAACTTCGAAAGCAAAAATCCTTGAGCTTTTCCATCCTCAAAAACTTTGAAGTTGTCGACAGAGATATCTGACGGTACTTCGTAGTTAATAAACGACACTTTAATCTTTGTTGTGTCAGGAATTCCAATTGGAGTCATTAAGATTGTTTTATCGAGTGAAACTCTGAATTTTACATCGTCTCCCCAGCTCGCCGGCTCGGTTACTCCCGATGGATCTTCTGGTATCTCGCTAGGCAATGTAGGAACATTTTGACAAGAAGAAATAACAATTATCAGGGAGATTATAGATAGTATCCAAATAAGTTTTTTCATAATTCAAACCACCTCCTCAGAAATTCAGGCTTATTCCAGCTTGAGCGCCATAAATCCCAGTTGTTGCAAATGGGGAGTAAGTAAACGTTGCTATACCTTCTGCGAAAAGGCTGGGACCCCCCAAGTTTACGGATACTCCTAATTTTCCTCTCAATACTTTTGTAGAATATAAAGTAAAATCGAAAGTGCTTAGATCGACAAGGACAATAGCTCCAACTCCTGCATAAACCTTCAGGCCAAGATCCAGATTTAGATACAAATAGGGATCAAGTTCAAGAGACTTTGCATTAGATAATTCTTCCGTTGCAGAAGAAAACGATTCAATAGGGTAGATTGCATCCAACCCTATTCCTAAAATATCATCCGTCTTAAAAGTTGCACCTAGGTAGAACCTCTCCCTTCCCCCGATTTCTTTCCCAGCAAAAACCCCAAGTGTTGTAGCTAGGAAAACTGAAGCAAGGGACAGAACCAGTAAAACCACAAAAAA